>NZ_FR893437.1:0-22187 GCF_000435435.1 Alistipes sp. CAG:29
TCGGAAGATTCGTGAACGAGATCGGCTCGCTGAATATCACGCCTTTAGGGTTTAGCACAAATAAACTATCCAACAATCAGGTTGGAAATTTAGTCATAGAATTTGCATTGCCGTAAACCGGATCCCTTCGGAAAAGGCAACCGGAGAGGGAATAAATTCCGGTTTCAATACAGTGCGGCAATCCCCGCCTCAGCGCATCAGCAGCTTATACCCCACTCCCCGCACGTTCACCAGCTGGATCGACGGGTCGGCCGCAAGGCGGTGGCGCAGGCGGGTGATGAAGACATGCAGGCTGCGGGCATTGAAAAACGAATCGTCGCCCCAGATATTCACCAGCAGGGTTTTCATCGGCACGATCTCGCCCGCATTCCGGCAGAGGTATTGCAGCACTTCGGATTCGCGGGCCGAAAGTTCCGTCACCACGCCGTCGCACGTGAGCCGCTGGCGCTCGGCGTCGAAACGCATACGCCCCAGTTCGAACACACGTTCCGTACGCGCTTTCCCGACGCCCGCACGCCCGGCAAGCGCCCTGACCCGCACGATCAGCTCGCTCATGGCAAAGGGCTTGCGCAGGTAATCGTTGCCCCCGGTCTCGAATCCCTGCACCACGTCCTCGGCCGCCGAGCGCGCCGAAAGGAAAAGCACAGGCACCCCGGGCGCTTCGCGGCGCAGGCGCCCGACGAAGGTGAACCCGTCCATACAAGGCATCATGACATCCGACACGACCACATCGGGGCGCGACCCGCGGAACGCCCGCAACCCGGCCTCGCCGTCATGGGCGACCGTCACCTCGAACCCCTTTTCGGAAAGGGTATCGGCAATGATCCCCGCGAGGGTTTGCTCGTCCTCTACGAGCAGCAGTCTGATCTTATCGCCCATCGTCCGGAAGTATCAGGGTGAAGGTCGTACCGTGCCCCTCGGTGCTCTCCACCGCGACCGAGCCGCCGTGTTTGGCGGCGATTAGCCCGACGTAGTACAACCCGAGGCCGAAGCCCTTGACATTGTGAATGTCGCCCGTAGGCACGCGGTAAAACTTATCGAAGATATGCGCCTGCGCGGCACGCGGAATGCAGATGCCGTGGTCGGGGAGCCGCGGGGCGCGCCCGATGCCGTCGTCGGCGACTCGCAGGACGACCCGGCCGCCGTCCCGCCCGGCCGAAATGCGGATATGCACCTCCTCGCCGGAATATTTCAGGGCATTGTCGACCAGGTTGTCCAGGGCATGCGAGAGGTGGAAGCGGTCGGCGAAGGCAGTCAGCCCTTCGGGTGAAACATCCACCGTGACCCGTGCGGGTTTGGCTGCCTGCATCCGGAACTTCTCGGCCAGCGCCCCGAGCATCCCGGCCAGGGGGATACGCTCGCGGCGGAGCGTGAAATCCTCACGTTCCTCGCGCGACATGGTGAGGATGCGCTCGACCATCTCCGACAAAGCCGTCAGCTGGCTGCGGATCACACCCAGGTATTTCGCACGCCGCACCCCATCGTCGGCCGCCCCGAAATTCTCCAGCGCGTCGTTGGCCGCATAGGCCACGGCGATCGGGGTCTTCAGTTCATGGGTGATATTGTGCGTGAAATCCATCCGCATCTCCTCGAGCGTCTTCTGCCGGAACAGCGTCCGCAACAGGTAGATGACCACGAACGCGACGACGAGCAGCATGAGCACCGAGGTGAGGATGATGCCGAACAGCTCGCGCAGCAGTTCCCGGTGGGGGTTTTCGATCTTCACCCGGAAAAGCAGCTTGTCGTCCGTGGTGACGCGCGAGGTGAACACCTTCGGGTTCCGTATCCGCGGAGCGTCCTTCTGCGAGGCGATGACCGCCTCCTCCCGCGCCGCACCCGCTGGCCGCGCCGCCAGGCTGTCGAGCCGGATTTCGGTAACATCCCCGTCGTCCCCGCCCCGGATCACGTCGACACTGTGTGGCAGGCCGATGCCGGAATCGGCCAGGTAACGCGTCAGCAGGGAGTCGTAGCGGGACAGGTTGAACTGGAGCGCCGTGAACGAAGGCATGCGCACCTCCTGGTAGATATAACGGGTCTTGTCGCCGCGGCGCAGGGCGATATTCGTCCGCAGCGTGTCGACCTTCGACCGGATGGAAAGCACCTTGCCGGCCGCCCCAAGGCTTTTCACAGAGATCGTGTCGATCATATCCAGCTTAACGGAGTCGATATTGCCCGTCGTCACGACCGACGTCCGGGTCTGCGACGTCCGGCGCCGGTTGCCCATCAGCAGGTCGTCGTACGCCGCGCGGTTCATAGCGAGGGTCACCTTACGCGAAAACTCCTCCGCTCGGTCGGCATACATCCGCCACAAGCTCCACGCCTGCACGAAGGCCAGCGCCAGCAGGGCGCCGATCGCGCAGAACGAGATATTTCTGAAACGGTTCTTATCCACGGCCGAGGGGTTTATACCACAAAAATACGAATAAAAACACTCCTGCCGCCGGCGTTAACATTATTTAACACTTCTTAACGCGGCGTTAACCATCGCCCTTCGTTTTTCGGGGTAATATTGCACCGTAAACCAACACACCGAAGCCATGAAAACAAAACTCACCTTCCTTATCATCGCCGCTGCGCTGGCCGCCGCAACCGCAGGACGGGCGCAGACCGTCATCTCCTACTCGACCGACGGCGGGGCACAGGCCCTCGAAACGGGCAGCGTACGGCAGACCGTGCTGGACACCGCCACGCTCGAAGTGAGCTACCGCATGGAGTGGCTGCGGCGCCCCGACAGCAAGGAGCCGATGCAAGACCTGCTGCTGTTGCAGGCCGGAGGGAAGGTTACGAAATTCTTCTCCTACAAGACGCTCCAGCGGGACTCGCTGCTGCGCATCACCCCGACCGAGCAGGTGCTGGCCAACGTGGGCAACTTCAAGGGCGGCCTGGAAGCTGTCGTATTCCAGAACTACCCCGCAGGCGAACTGACCTGCACCGACAAAATCTCGCGCGACAACATGCTCTACACCGAGCCGCTGCCCGAAATCGAGTGGACGCTCCGCGACGGGACGCGCGAATTCATCGGTTACGGTTGCCGCCGCGCGACCTGCCGCTTCCGCGGGCGCGATTACGAAGCCTGGTACACCGAGGAGCTCCCGCTCGCCACCGGCCCCTGGAAATTCCACGGGCTGCCCGGACTGATCCTGTCCGTGAACGACACGGGCGACGACGGGGGCATCATCCGCTTCGAGGCGACCGGGATCCGCCGCGCCGAAGTCCCGGTGACGATGGCCGACCTGAACTACCTGAAAACTTCGCGCAAAAAATTCCTGGCCACCGAGCGCAAATTCATGACCGACCCGATCGGCTACATGCAGGCCAATTCGAACATCAGGATCACGGTAAGGAACGAGGACGGGACGCCGCGCGAGGGTGCCGACCTGCTCCGCGAATACAATCCGCTGGAAACAGAATAACCCCGCGGCGCGATGAAGTACCTGCTGACCCTGCTTTGGTTGCTGGACGCAATCGCCGCCCAGGCCCAGGAGTATACGGGCCACGTAGCCGACAAGGAGGACGGGGCGGCCGTCGCCGGGGCCATCGTCACGGCGCGGGACTCCCTGGGCAAGCCGCTGGGTTACACGACGACCTCGGCCTCGGGCGATTTCGTGCTCAGGCCGCGCGGGGGCGGGACAACCGCGCAGCTCGACTTCTCGACGATGGGCTACCGCCGGCAGTCGGTTCCGGCCAACGCCGGGCGGATGCTCGTGCTGCTGACGCCCGAGACGACCGATATCCGCGAGGTGACGATCCGCGCCCCGCGGCTGAGCTTCCGGGGCGACACCGTAAGCTACAACGTGTCGCGCTTCACCGAGGCGCAAGACCGCTCGATCGCCGACGTACTGCGCAAGATGCCGGGCATCGAGGTGGCGAAATCGGGCGAGATACGCTACAACGGCCAGCCGATCAACAACTTTTACATCGAAGGGCTGGACATGCTCGACGGCCGTTACGGACAGGCGACCAACAACATCGCGCCGCAGGACGTGGCGAGCGTCGAAGTGATGGAGAACCACCAGCCGATCAAGGCGCTCAAGGACATCGTATTCAGCGACCGCGCAGCCATCAACCTCCGGCTGAAGCCGCACGCCAAAGCCCGCTGGACGGGGACGCTGCGCGGCGGTGCGGGCTGGTCGCCGGCGTTGTGGAACGGCGCGCTCTTCGCCATGCGCATCGGTGCCCGGGGGCAGTCGATGGTCAACCTCAAAACCGACAACACAGGGCAAAACCCCTCGGCCGAGACCGAACGGCTTTCGGTCGAGGACATCCTCAACGGCGGAGCCAACGACTACAATCCCGCCGCACACCTTTCGGTCGGCACTTCGTCCGCGCCGCTCGACGATACACGCACGCGCTTCAACCGCTCGCACATGGCCAGTCTGAACAACCTGCACAAACTCTCCGAGGACTACCAGCTCAGCAGCTCGCTCACTTGGGGTTACGACCGCCTGGCCTCGGATCGCGCCGCCCGGCAAAGCTGGTACCTGGCGGACGGCACGCGCGTGGACACCGAGCAGGAGTCGGCCGCTTCGTGCCGGCAACAGCTTTCGGCACGCATCGCACTAAAAGCCAACACCGAGCGGTTCTACATGCAGGAAAAACTCGAAGCTTCGCTGGCATGGAACGGCATCCGTGCCGTGCTCTCGGGCAGCTACCCCAACCGCCAGCGTGCCGACGCCCCGGCCTACGGCATCGAAAACGACCTGAAATATATCCGGCGCACCGGCACACGTTCGCTCACCGTCACCTCCTACCTGAAATACCTTACCCGCCCTCAGTCGCTCGATGTGGTGCGCGAAACGGGCAACCAGCGGCAGACGATCGCCGACCGCGCTTTTTACATGAACCACAACGCGGCATTCGGCACACAGGCCGGGCGGTTCGCCTTCGCATTCAAAGGCGGGGTTTCGGCACTCTTCCGGGGGCTCGTAACAGACCTGACGGGCACCGGGCTCGGGACAGGCACCGCGAACGACCTTTCGGCCGGCTACGCGGGCGTCTACCTCCAGCCGGGCATCACCTACCGCTCGCAGCGGCTGCGGCTGACGCTCGACCTGCCGGCAGGTTACCGCCGCTATGGACTGCACGACAGGATCGACGGCAGCCGAACCCCGGCGGGCATTTTCACCTGGAAGCCCCGCTTCGCGGTGAAATGGAGCCCCACGGGACACCTTTCGCTTTCGGCATCGGGTACGGTCGGCCGCGACGCGGCGGACGACAGCCGCACAGGCAACGGCGCCGTCCTGCGCAACTACCGTTCGGTGCTCTGCGGCGTAAACGAATACCGGCAAGCGCTGCAACGCAGCCTCTCGGCAGGCATCGCCTACAAGAACCCGATCGGCGGGTTCTTCGCCAGCCTGCTCGCGGTACGTTCATGGAACGACCTGCCGTTCCTGCCTGCGCAGCGCTTCGACGGCGACTATATCGTAAACTACTACGTGCACAGCTCGAACCGCGTGCGGTCATGGTACCTGTCGGGCGACGTCAGCCAGAATATCGACGCCCTCAACGGTCAGGCAGGCCTGAACGTCGGCTACAACCTCAGCGGCACGGAACTGCTGCTGGAAGAGGTGCCGACCTCCTATGAAAATTCCACCCTGACCGTCGCGCCGCGTTTCAACTTCCGGTTCGCCGCCTGGGTAAACACCGAATACCGGCTGGAATACCGCTATACGACACTCTCCATCCGCGGCCGGGAGCCCGACGGGCGGCACGATTTCAACCAGCGGCTGACCGTAAACCTCGTACCGTCGAAGAAATGGGTGATCCAATTCACGGCGGAGCACTATTACTCGCAGCTTTCGGCCGACCGGAGCAAGCACCTGCTACTGGCCGACGCATCGCTGCGCTGGAAAATAAACGGGAAATGGGAAGCTACGGCGACCGCCGCAAACCTTTTCGGCCGCGAAGAATACGCCTATACGACCTTCGACGGAGTAAGCTCGAGCTCCTACCGCTATGCCATCCGCCCGCGCAATATCCTGCTGGGCGCAAGCTGGAAATTCTGACAACCGCCGCACGACGCAACGCCCGGGCAAAACAGTCCGGGGCTTCCGGATCAGAAATTACGCCCCGCGTCCCACCACAGGCGCGTCCCCCCGTGGTCTTCGCCACCGAGTTCCGCGACGAGCGACGCATACTGCTCGGGATCGGACGTCGCCAGCGCAGCCGGGAACGGCAGCCGGCGGATCATCGTTTCGGTATCTATATAGCCCTTGCTATGGTTCAGACGTACGGGGAACAGGCGCGGATATCCCGTCCGCCGCTGTTCGGCCCAGGCCTCGCACCCTTCGGGATACATGGCGATCCACTTCTGGGTGATGATCCGCTCGAGCTTCAGTTCGTCGTCCGCCGTCGCATCCCAGCGGGGCGACACGCGGCACCGGGCGGCAATGTCGTTCCCCGGATCTACCGGATCGTGGTAATCGGCGGCCATGGCGTCGCTCCCCAGGTAGCTTTCGGCCCCGGACAGCTGCCATTGCGCGAACGATGCCGCAACGCCGTTGCGGTAACAGCGCTCCGCATCTTCGTCCGTCCAGCCGCGCAATGCCGCTTCGGCACGCAGGAACCACACCTCGGCCGCCGTCATCAGGACGGCATCGGTATCCGTATCCACCGTAAGGCGGGAAAATGCCGCGTAATAATTATGCGAAAAACCCGTCCCCTGACGGATTCCATGGTATTGCCCCTTCAGGACGACCGTCCCGTCGCCCGCATCGCCGGCAATGACCACGTCGCTGCCGCAGGGCTTGAAAAACTTCTCCAGCCGCGGATCCCCGTACCCGGTCAGTACGGATTCCATCGAAGCGTTCAGGGCGGCCTCGTTCCAGTTCAGGTTGATCTCGCCCAACGGATTGGAATAGGTGCCCGAGGTCTTCACGGCGGCATTCTCCATACTGGTCTCGATCACCCCTCCGGCCGCCTGCGCCGCCTTCCGGAATTCCGCACGGGCCTTTTCGGGCGCGGCAACGGCGATACGCACGGCAAGGCGCATGCGCAGGGAGTTGGCAAAACGGAGCCAGGCCGTATAGCTGCCGTCGAGCAGCAGGTCGAACCTGGAAAACTCGCCGGCCTCGGGCTGCTCCTCGACCCAGGCCGCCAGAATGTCCGCCGCCTCGTCCAGGTCGTCGAAGAAGCAGCCGTAGACCTGTTGCTGGCTGTCGGGCACGTATTCGCTGCCGCGGTCGGCGAAATGGCTGTATATCACCGGCCCGTAGTAGTCCGTCACGCGGTGCATGGCCAGGACTTTGAGTATCTTCGTTATGGCATAGAACGGCGGCATCTTCTCGCGTGCCGTCTGTTCCAGCCGGTAAATCTGGGGCATGACGTAGGAATAGGTAAACTGCCACATGGCGCTGTTCCAACCGTCCTGCAGGTTGTAATCGGAGTTGTGGCTGCCGCCCTGCAACGGTTTGGGATCGTGCATATAGCCCGAGAACATATCCGCATTGAGGTTCTGCGTCATCTGGAACGGCCAGTTCTTGCCCTTGCCGAAATCGTAGTTGAAATAAATCCCCTGCTGAACGATCTGCAGGCGGTATCCGAAGCCGTTGTCGTCGGCCTCGAGATCCCCGTCCGAAATCCCCGAGAGGTCGTCGTTCATATCCCGGAAATTCCCCGTGCAGGCACCCAAAAAGACTGTGCAAAATGCGGCGAACAGATATATGTAAAAGCGCTTCATGATTCTCAGAACTCCAGTTTTATGTTGAAGCCGATGCTCCGTACGGTCGGCATGCCGTAGACGTCGATCCCCTGGTTGTCGTTGCCCGTCGAAAGGACGAGGTCGGGATCGAACGGCGCGGCATTGTAGATAAAGAAGAGGTTGCGCGCCACCAGCGACACGGTCATGCCGCTGAATACCCGCGTACGGCGCATCAGACGCTGCGGCAGCGCATAGGACACCGCCAGTTCGCGGAGCCGGATGTTCGTCGCATCGTACATGTAATACTCGGTCACACCTGCGCGGCCGCCGACCAGTTTGTAAAAACCCTTCACGTCGTCGATCCGCTGCCCTTCGAGCATCACGCAGCCCCGGTCGCGGGCATCGGCCGTTGCGGCCGACACCCCGTAGGAATCCAGGTCGGCCATCGTCTGCGACAGGAGCCGTCCGCCATAGCGGCAGTCCAGCAGCACGGACAGCGACATGCCCTTATAGGAGAACGTGTTGCCCCAGGAGAGCGAGAACACGGGATTGGCATTGCCGACCTTCACCGTATTGCCGTCACCCACGGTGCGGGGCAACCCGGCGGAATCGCCTTCGGCCTCGTAGACGATCCTCCCCATTGCGTCGCGCTCGAACGCCCGCCCGTAAATATCGCCGATCGAACCGCCCTCGACGAGTTTCATGGCATAGGACGATGAAAAACTCGACGGGCCGTAGACATATTCGCGCAGCTCGTCATGGAGTTTTATCACGCGGTTCCTGTTATGTGCGAAGTTCACCGTCGACTGCCACGTCAGCGCACCTCCGTAAACCGGGTAGGCGTTCAGCGACACCTCGACGCCCTGGTTCTCGATATTGCCCGCATTCTCGTAACGGTAGGCGTACGCCTCGCCCGAAAGGGCCGGAAGCTTGAAGAACTGGTTGTGCGTATTGGTCTTGTAGTAGGTCAGGTTGATGCCCAGCCTGTCGTCGAGGAACCGCCATTCGAGCCCCGCCTCGAGGGCGTTGGTCATCTCCGGCTTGAGGTCGGTGCCGGGGGCGGCGTCGGCGGCATTGATGCCCCCTCCGGCCGTGACGTGCGACTTAGGATTGGTGATGAACATGGGGATGTCGTTCCCCACGCGGCTCCATGTCAGGCGCACCTTGGCGAACGAAATCCACCGGGGCAGTTCGAACATCTTGCCGATCACCCACGATGCGCCAGCCGAATAATAGAAGAACCCGCTGCCTTCGTGCGAGGTGTAGGCGAGCGTCGATGCCCAGTCGTTGCGTCCCGTGACTTCGAAATTGAGGCTTCCGGCATACTTGAACGACGCCGTGGCGAAAAGCGACTGCGTCTGGCGCCGCGCATCGATCTGTTCGTCGACATAGGCCGAACCGTTCATGACGATATTGGCGACGTTGAACACGTTGGGGAAATAGAGCGACGCCGTCTTGGAATCTATACGCAGCGAATTGACCGTCCGGTCGTTCAGCCCCGCACCTGCGGTCGCGCTGAACTCCCAGTCCGGGGAGAGGCGTTTGTCGAACATCGCCAGCACCTCGCCGTTGAACAGGGTTTCCGAGTAGCTGCTCTCGATATAGCGTCCGTTGGCACCGGCCAGCGCAGGCGCCGTCGAGGCATAGAATCTCTGCCGCACCTTGTCATTCACATAGTCCACATTGCCGCGCGCCTTGAGCCGCAGCCAGCCGTTCACCTTCCAGTCGGCGGTAAACGAGGCCATGACCCGGTTGCGCAGGCTCCTGCTGCGGATGCGGTTGACAACCCAGTAGGGGTTCTGCTCGAAATCGTCGCTCGGGGCGATCCAATCCTGGACATTGAGTTTGCGGCCGGCGTCATAGACCTCGAAATGCTCCCGGTAAGGCGTGATATCCACCCCGCGGGGGAAGCGGTAAAGCCCGACCAGCGGGTTCATATAGAAACCGCCCGGCACGGGTTTGTCCTCGACCACCTGGCGCATGAAGCTGATATTCCCGTCGAGCTTGAGCCGTTGCCGGAAAAGCCCGGTCGTGGTGCGCAGGTTGAAGTTATGGCGCATCAGGCGGTTCGAACCCGTGATTCCCCGCTCGGCCGTATTGGCATAGGAAAAATAGTTCTGCACCTGTTCCGACCCGGAGGAAACCGAGACCGCATTCATCGCCGTGATCCCCGTCCGGAAAAAATCGCCCGCATTGTCGTAGGTCTTCATCCGCGCACGGGCGCCCCAGCTTTCCACCCCGCCGCTCACCCCGTAACGGTTCTGGAACGCAGGCAGGCTGAAGGGGGACTGGAGCGTAAGGTTCGAAGTGAACGTCACGGGTTGCTGTTTGCGGGCATTGCCCTTTTTGGTCGTAATGAGGATCACGCCGTTGGCGGCCTGACTGCCGTACAAGGCGGCGGCCGGGGCACCCTTGAGGATCGAGACGCTCTCGATATCCTCGGCATTGAGGTTCGAGATGCCGTCGCCGCCGTCGCGGTTCCCGGCATCGGCCACACCGCCTATGGCCGAGTAGGCCTGCTCGGGGGTCGAATTGAGAATAGGCATACCGTCGACCACATAGAGCGGCTGGTTGTCGCTGGCGACCGACCGCACGCCGCGGATGCTTACCTTGGCCGAAGCGCCCGCACCCGACGAGTTCTTGTTCACCTGCACGCCGGCCGACTTGCCCGAAAGCGACAGGATCAAGTTGGGATCCTTCACCGCCGTGAGCTGCGACCCCCTGATCTTATCGGCCGAATAGGTCAGGTCGGCATAGTTGCGTTCGAGCCCCAGCGCCGTCACGATCACCTCGGCGATCGCCTTCACATCCTCCTGTAACACGATTTCGAATTCGGTACGGGTTCCCGTCCCGATACTCTGGTCGATATACCCCAGACACGAGACATCGAGCACGGCACCGGGCAGGACGGCGATCGAGAATTCGCCTTCGGAAAGGGTCGCGACCCCGTTCGAGGTACCCCGTTCGACAATGGTAGCCCCGGCGACGGGATCGCCCGATTCATCGGCGACACGGCCGTTGACAACCACCTTCCGGGGCGGGGACTGGGCATGCGCCGCCATGTCCGGCAACAGGCACAGGCAGGCAAGCAGGGCCGCCATGCACTTCCATCCCCTGTGCAGCGGCCACATTTTTCTCAGACAATACGTAAAAGGCATCACTATTATGGAACAATTAAGTACAAAATTATAAAAATTGGCATATAAATCGTATAATAAATGGAAATTTTAGCAACTATTCCGACTATCCGGCATTCAAAACAGCCCGAAATCCCCCTTTGCACGACAAAATGCAGCGGGGCATTTCCAGGATGCCCTCCGGGTGCCGGCGAAGATTTCGGGGATTATGGTAACCCAAACCGTAATCCGTATAACCGCAATTCCGCAGGAAACGGTATCTTTGCACCATACAACCAGTGGGAAACGATATGTCCAGCACGAAAATAAGACGCACAATGGGAATCCTGACAGGAATAATACTCGCCGCCGCGATCGCCGGCCTGATAATCCTCAACCTCCCGGCCTTCGGACGCCTGCCGCGGGGCAGCCGGCTCGAACGCATCCTGCAATCGCCGAACTACCGCGACGGGCAGTTCCGCAACCTGGAAGCAAGCCCGATGATGACGGGCGACAAAAGCCGCCTGAGCGGCATCCTCGAATTCCTGTTCCGAAAAAAGGAGGGGCTGCGCCCCGACGCGGCCGTCCCGGCCCTCAAGACCGACCTGCGCGCACTGGATCGGGACAGCAACCTGCTGGTGTGGTTCGGGCACTCCTCCTACCTGCTCCAGGCCGAAGGGCGGCGTGTGCTCGTCGACCCCGTATTCCGGGCCGCCGCACCGTTCTCCTTCCTCAACAGGCCTTTCAAGGGCACCGACATCTACCGTCCCGGCGACATGCCCGACGTGGATTTGCTCGTCATCACGCATGACCACTGGGATCACCTCGACTACCGTACGGTCACCGAACTCAAATCCCGGATCGGGAAGGTCGTCTGCCCGCTCGGCGTCGGGGAGCATTTCGAATACTGGGGTTTCGACCCGGAGAAAATCATCGAACTCGACTGGCACGAAACGGCTGCGCTCGGCGACGGGTTCGCGGTGCACTGCCTGCCGTCGCGGCACTTTTCGGGACGCGGACTCAATCCCAACCGGACGTTGTGGGCATCGTTCCTGCTGGAAACCCCGGCACGGCAGGTCTACATGGGCGGAGACGGCGGTTACGGCAAGCATTTCGCGCAGATCGGCCGGCAGTTCCCCGGCATTGACCTGGCGATCCTCGAAAACGGACAGTACAACGAAGCATGGAAATACATCCACACGATGCCCGACCAACTTTCCCTGGCGGCCAAAGAACTGGGTGCCAAGCAGATCATGACCGTCCACCACTCCAAGTTCGCCCTCGCCAGACACCGTTGGGACGAACCGCTGGCGACCGAAGCGGCACTGGCCGCAGACACCGCACTGCATGTACTGCGCCCCGAGATCGGCGAAGTAGTCCCGTTGCGGAATGCACCCGCAGCCGTCCCCGTACCCTGAGCCCGGCATTCCGGCCGGCCCCGGGCATCTACACCCGGGGCGCGGGGCAGGGCATCCAGCCCAGCCCCGCAGACAGGTGCCCGCCTGCCGCGAAAGGGATGTACGGCGTACACCCCAGCCCAACCGTCCGCCGATCGAACCGTCGGGAACTCTGGTATGTAAATTGCTGTCAGGGAGGGAAAATCCGTATGCTATGGAAAATTTCTCAACCCTGATCGAAAATTCGAAACGCGCCGTGCGCTATTGGTGGCTGCTGCTTATCATCGGCATCGCCCTGTTCGTAGTCGGCATCCTCGTATTCGTCTACCCCACACAAAGTTACCTGGGCATGTCGCTCCTGTTCGGGTGGCTGATGCTGATTTCGGGCATCCTCGAAGTCGTACTCTCATCGGTCAACAAACATTTCATCACCGGACGCGGCTGGATGCTGGCGGGCGGCATCATCGAGATCGTGCTGGGCATCATCCTGATCTTCAACGTCGCGCTTTCGGCCGTTACGCTCCCGATATTCCTCGGGTTCTGGCTCATGCTGCGTGCGTTCGGTGCCATCGGGCTCGGCAGCGACATGGGCGCCATGCAGATCGCCGGGTCGGGCTGGACTATTTTCAGCGGCATCCTGCTGCTGCTCTGTTCGCTCTGGATCCTTTTCCAGCCGCTCGTATTCGGCACCACGGCCGTCATCGTATGGGTCGGCATTTCGCTGCTCTTTGCCGGGGTCGCCGCCTGCTCGCTCTCGCTCCAGCTCCACCGGGCGCACCGCTGCCTCGGCGACCGCTAAAGCGGCCACGACATATCACCCAAAAGCCCCTGCCGCGGCAGGGGCTTTTCCGTACCCGGCCCTGCAAAATCCTGAAACACCAAGGGGAACAGGGCAGCCGATCTCCGCCCGAAAACACCCCCTCCCCGACCGCCCCGATAAACAAAGGGGAGTTTCTTCGACCAGAGATAGATCGCAAAAACTTTCTTTTTGCGAACTTTTTTATTCTTTTTTTATTATTTTTGCATCTAACAGCAAAAAAACAGCCCAAAAAGCAATCCATGAAAACATCAATCCCCCGGACATTGCTGACGGCCATTCCCGCACTGGCCGCAGCCGGATGTACGGAAAATCCGGCTCCGCGTCCCAACGTGATCTTCATCCTGATGGACGACGCAGGCTACGGCGACTTCGGTTGCTACGGGCAGCAAAAGATCGAGACTCCCAACATCGACGCGTTGAGCGAATGCGGCGTCCGCTTCACGGACATGTACTCTGCGGCACCGCTCTCTTCGCCGGCACGCTGCGGCCTGCTGACGGGGCGGCACGCCGGCCATGCGCAGATCCGCGCCAACGACGAGATGGAATGGCGGGGCGACGTCTGGAACCACGAGGCAATGCTGCGCGATTCGACGCTCGAAGGACAGGCTCCGCTCGAAGCCGGCACCCCGACGCTCGGCTCGGTCATGCAGCAGGCCGGATACGCCACGGCCATGATCGGCAAATGGGGCGTCGGAGGCCCCGCGACGGAGGGTACGCCCAATAAAATGGGCTTCGGCACCTATTACGGCTGCATTTGCCAGCGACAGGCGCACACCTACTACCCGCCCTTCCTGTGGCAAAACGACCGGCGCGTCTACCTCGACAACGAACTGCTGCCGCCGGGCACGCCGCTCGACGCAGGGGCCGACCCCTACGACCCGCGCAGCTACGACAAATACACGCAGCGCACATACAGCCCCGACGCCATGTACGACCAGGTGCTCGAATTCGTGAATGCCAACAAGGAGCGGCCGTTCTTCCTGATGTGGACGACGCCGATCCCCCACAGCCCGATGCAGGCGCCCGATGCCGACGTACAGTACTACGTGCGTAAATTCGGCGACGAACAACCCATCGAGGGCAAGGGTTATTTCCCCTCGCGGTGGCCGCGGGCGACCTATGCCGCGATGATCACCTACTTCGACCGCCAGATAGGCGGGCTGGTCGCCGAACTCAAACGGCTCGGCATCTGGGAAAATACGGTAATCGTCATTACGAGCGACAACGGCCCGGCGTCGAACTCCTGCTCGTCGAGCGAGTGGTTCGACAGCGCCCACCCGTTCCGCAGCGGCAAGGGCTGGGGCAAGTCGTCGTTGCGCGAGGGCGGTATCCGGATGCCCTTCATCGTGGCGTGGGGCGGCAAACTCCGCCCGCAGGTGAGCGACCATGTCGGTTATTTCCCCGATGTGATGCCGACCCTTTGCGAATTGGCCGGGGTCGAGCCCCCCGCGACCGACGGCATTTCGTTCCTGCCGGCCCTCGAAGGGCGCAGACAACCGCAGCACGAATATCTCTATTGGGAGTTCCCCGGCAGCAAAGGCTGGGTAGCCGTCCGCTGGGGCGAATGGAAAGGTTTGCTGCGCCGTGTGAAGGAGGGGAACGACCGCTTTGAATTATTCAACCTCAGTGACGATCCCCGCGAGGAACACGACCTTGCCGCACAGCATCCCGAGATCATCGACCGGATGTGGCAATTCGTTTCGGCTTCGCATACCGAACCCGCTAATCCGAAATTCAGGATGGAGGTCGGCCGCAAATAAGACCGGTATAAAAATTCCGGGAACACGGGCAGGGCCGCGTGAAAAAGCACCGTCGAGGTGCTTTTTTCATCCGTAGCGGACACGAACCATCGCCCGGACGGAACCGCCATGCCCGCCACCCGTGATCCGCAGGCTTCCAAGGCAGGAAGACACCGTCTACCGGCCGCTGCCCGGGCAGGGTGCAACCCGCATTACGAGTAGCGGGCGTTTGTAACCCCGGCCGCAGCCGTGGCGCGGGCGAGGTATTCCTGCAGGATCAGCGCATGGTTCCCGGCCGCATTCTTCGAAGCGTACAGCAGCGTGACCGTATCCTTACCGGCGATCCGGCGGACGAAGTCGCGCACGGCCGGCGAGGAGCGTAATTCCCCGGTATACCTGCGGCGGAATTCCTCCCACCGCTCTTCAGGGGCGGCATGGAACCATGTCCGCAGCCCGGGGGTCGGGGCGATCTCCTTGGCCCACAGGTCATAGCGGAGCGCCTCCTTGCGGATGCCCCGCGGCCACAATTTATCGACCAGCACCCGGTAGCCGTCCTCCGGAGCCTCGGGTTCGTAAACCCGCTTGATACGTATCCGTGTCATAACGATCGGTTTTTACCCGGACGTCGCAAAAAACATTCCGGACAGGATTTCCGCAAAGCCCGCACCGGATGCAGGGCATTAAAATGAAGGGCGCCTCCCGGCGCCCTTCCCCATCAAAAATTAACCCTTAAAAATTATCTCCATTTCGGAAAACCTCCGAGAGGTAATGGTGTAAAAAGAAAAGATCTGCGTCACCCTGGACAACCTCCCGCATCATAAGATCTTCGTCATCAGAGATGCCTTCGTCTGAAACCTCGTTTTTGTCAATATCCTCCATAGGCATCTAATATTTTGCTTTGTACTAACTAAACGCCCGCCCCATGGAAATATTGTGCGGAATCAGCACAAAACCATATTTTTTTCTTTGATCATCCGTCGCAGGTTGATAAGCGCATAGCGCATACGCCCCAACGCGGTATTTATACTCACGTCGGTTTGTTCCGCGATATCCTTGAAACTCAGACCGGAAAAGTAACGCATCATCACCACCTCGCGCTGTTCCGGAGGCAGCAGCTCGACCAAAGCACGCACGTCGCGCTCGATCTGCTCGCTGACCATCGCGTCCTCGACGTTCCGTTCGGCGAAACGCAGCGACCCCAGTACGTCATAACCCGCCTCAGCCTCGGTGACGGTCTTGTTCTGCCGCTGGGCGCGGAAGTGGTCGATCACCTGATTATGCGCAATACGAAGTATCCACGAGAGAAATTTCCCGTTGTCCGTATAACGGCCGTCGTCGATAACCCGCACGGCTTTGATGAATGTTTCCTGAAAGATGTCCTCGGCAACGCCACGGTCTTTGACCATCATATTGATGTAGTCCCGCACACGGCGGCTGTGGCGTTCGATGAGCTTGGATATGGCACCCTGGTCACCTGAAAGGTAATGATTAAGCAATACCTGGTCACTTAATGCTTGTACGTTCATACTCTTTTCTCCTAATTATAGTTATAAAGAGTAGAATTTTTCCCGATAGGCTATCCTTTTAATGTTGTATGCGCGTCAGTTTCGTGTGTTCGGGCTTTTGAAACGATGGTTTCCGGAGCCTTTACGGCGGCAAGATAAATACTTTTTTCCGAAAAACCAAATTTCTTTCTACTCCGCCGGGGGAAATCCCCGCTGTTTTTCCGGTTGCTGAATTTACAAATTCCGTGCCGGAATCGGCCGCAGCCGTATCCCGTTAGTTATCAGCAAAAAAGCGGAATAACAAGGGAAAAATCGCGGACAGGAGATACATTTTCCGGGGCCGTCAGGGGCAGGAAGGCGGGTCGCCGCCCGGGATTCCGGCTTCGGCGGGACATTTCACGGGTTCGACATGGATCGAGATGATCGTCCCCTGGCCGAAACGCGCCCGCAGGCGGCGTTCGATATCGACCGTCAGCTCGTGCGAACGGGCGACGCTCATCGCCCCGTCCACCCTAACATGCACTTCGACGGCAATCGCGGCCCCGATACGGCGCGTTCGCAGGTTGTGCGGCTCCCCCACCTCGGGATCGGCCGTAACGATTCCCAAAATCTCCTGCTCCGTCTCGTCGGGCAACGAACGCTCGAGCAACTCCCCGAGCCCCGTGCGGATCAGGTCGAAAGCAACCTTGAAGATAAAGACTGCGACGACCAACGCTGCGATGGGATCGGCGATGCGCCACCGCTGCCCGAGGAAATAGGCACATCCGATGCCCGCCAGCGTCCCCAGCGACGAAAGGGCGTCGCTGCGGTGATGCCAGGCATTGGCGACCATGCTCGGGCTTTCGACCCGGCGCCCCTCACGCACCGTATATCGGTATAATATCTCCTTGATGACGATCGACACCACCGCCGCGGCCAGAGCCACGGCGCCCGGGCGGGGCAACTCCCCGCCATCGACGACGATGCGGATGGCGCGGATGCTGCTGAGCAGGATACCGGCGCCAACGGCCGCCAGCGCCAGGCTGATGATGATCGTAGCCAGCGTCTCGTATTTCCCGTGCCCGTAGTCGTGCCCGTCGTCCCTGGGCTTGGCGGAGATCTTCGCGAAGGCGATCACCACCACGTCGGTAGCCATGTCGGAACAGGAGTGCACCGCGTCGGCGACCATCGCCCCGCTCCGGCCCACGATCCCCGCCGCGAACTTCATCGCCGTGAGGACGAGGTTGACCACGAACCCGACGAAGGTCACGCGGTAAATCACGCGCTTGCGTGCTTCGGCTTCACAGGACATGGCACTATTCGAAATTTGCAGGATAAGACGACAACTGGTATGCCAGCGCCTTCGCCATCCGGTAATGCCCCTCGGCATTGGGATGGAGACGGTCGCTCCGCGCGTCGTGGAAATAGCGGGCATGGGAATCCGCATTGGGATAAAGCCCGCAGATGCTGTTCAGGTCGATGACGGGGACGGCCCAGACGTTCGCAGCCTCCTTGACCGCATCCACATAGGCATCCGCATAGAGGCCGAGGCTGTTGGGATAGGATTCGTCGGGCTGGATGTTGTTGTCCCCGAAACGGGCGTATCCCCGGTGGATGGGGGTCAGCAGGATCACCTGCTTGTCCGGGAAATTCGCCTTCAGGTAGGACATCGCGATATTGATACGGCCGCGGAAAGTATCCCCGTCCATCGACAACGTCCTCCTTGTCCGGATCTCCGACCGGGGGCCGGACACCTCGACAGGTACCTCACCGGTCGTATACCACTCACCCAGGGGCGTCCCGGAATTGAAATCGTTCGTCCCGGCAAAGATCAGGATCGCATCGATGTCGCCGCCGCGCTCGGCCCTAAGTTTCTCGCACTGCCCCGGCACGTCCCGCCACTGCTGGCCGTTGATCCCGTAGACGAACGGCACGAGGCCGAGCATCTCCTGCAAATACTGCCAATAGTTCTTCGTCGTGCCGACATGCGCCTTGTCGGTGATCGAATCGCCCATGAAAGCGACTTTCCGTCCCTTCCACTGGGTACCCGCAACCGGCAGCAGATGATCCCCGTCCCCGGCATAGGCCGGGCACACGGCGGCACAGAAGCCCAGCAGCCATACCGCGCACAAACATACAGAATATCGCATACGTCCAATCATTTATAATATTACCCGGGGCACGCCCCACAAAATAACGGAAGCCCGCCCGCTTCGGGGGAAGGCACAAAAAAGGGCGAACGGACTGCCTCGGCACCCATTCGCCCGTTACCGGCGGAGACGCCCGTCCGAATCCGGCCCTAATAGCTGCGGGCGAAGAGCACCCGGCGGTGCGACGGCTTGCCCGAGAAGATACATTTACCCTCCTCATCGGGCGCATCGAACGGGATGCAACGGATCGTAGCCTTCGTGGCATCCTTGATCGCCACCTCGGTTTCGACCGTCCCGTCCCAATGCGCAAGCACGAAACCGCCTTTTTTGTCGAGCACCTCCTTGAACTCCTCCCACGTGTCGACCCTGGTAATCATCGACTCGCGGTAAGCCAGCGCCTTGCTGAAAATATTTTGCTGGATTTCGGCCATCAGTCCTTCGATGCGCTCCACGAGCCCCTCCTGCGGGACGGTCTCCTTCTCGAGCGTGTCCCGGCGCACCAATTCGATCGTACCGTTCTCCATATCGCGCGGCCCCATCGCCAGACGCACGGGGACGCCCTTCAGTTCGTACTCCGCGAACTTGAAACCCGAGCGCACGTTGTCGCGGTCATCGACCTTCACGCTGATACCCCTGGCCTTGAGTTGCTCCGCAATGGCCCCGAAGCGCGTACGGATTTCGGCCAGCTGGTCTTCGCCCTTGTAGATGGGCACCATCACCACCTGGATCGGCGCCAGTTTCGGCGGCAGCACGAGGCCGTTGTTGTCCGAATGGGCCATGATGAGCGCACCCATCAGGCGGGTCGAAACACCCCACGAGGTCGCCCACACATATTCGAGCTTGCCCTCCTTGTTGACATACTGCACGTCGAACGCCTTGGCGAAATTCTGCCCCAGGAAATGCGACGTACCGCTCTGCAACGCCTTGCCGTCCTGCATCAGCGCCTCGATGGTCAGCGTATCCTCGGCACCCGCGAAACGCTCGTTGGGCGACTTGTGGCCGACGATGACGGGAACCGACATCCACTCTTCGGCGAATTTCTGATATACGTGGATCATCTTTTCGGCCTCCTCGACGGCCTCCTCGCGCGTGGCATGCGCCGTATGACCCTCCTGCCATAGGAACTCGGCAGTACGCAGGAACAGGCGCGTACGCATCTCCCAGCGCACGACGTTCGCCCACTGGTTGCAGAGGATCGGCAGGTCGCGGTACGACTGGATCCAGTTTTTATAGGTGTTCCAGATGATGGTCTCCGACGTGGGACGCACGATCAGCTCCTCTTCGAGCTTGGCATCGGGGTCTACCACGACGCCTTTGCCTTCGGGATCGTTCTTCAGGCGGTAGTGCGTCACCACGGCGCACTCCTTGGCAAAGCCCTCGACATGGTGCGCCTCCTTCGAGAAGAAGGACTTGGGGATGAACAGCGGGAAATAGGCGTTCTGATGCCCCGTATCCTTGAACATCTTGTCCAGCGCGTCGTGCATCTTCTCCCAAATGGCATAGCCGTAGGGTTTGATGACCATACATCCGCGTACGGCCGAGTTTTCGGCCAGCCCGGCCTTCACGACCAGGTCGTTGTACCATTGCGAGTAGTTCTCGTCCGACTTCGTGAGGTCTTTGAGTTCCTTTGCCATATATCTTTGTTTTTTATTTTGTATCAGCCTGCAAATATAATAAAAAAATAAAGGTTCGTCACACGGACGAACCTTTATATTGGCAGGCAAAGCCTCAGAAGCGGAAGCCGAGCGTCATCGAGATATAATGACGCGTCTGTTTGGTATCGTACAGGCCGCTGTAAGTCTTCATCTCGCCGCCGTTCTGGTATTTGCTGAAGAAAAGCTCGTAGGGCGTCTGTTTCTCGGTCACGTTCTGGTAGGCCACGTCCAGCACCGTATTACGCCCGAGGTTGATCCCGAGGCCGCCCGTAATGTAGTAGCTCTCGTAGACGCTCGGCGAATTGTAATACTGCTGCCTGTCCTTGAACATCGAATCGGTATAACCGCCGCCCAGGCGCACGGCAAAGATCGGCAGGGGACGCACTTCGACGCCTGCCCGCAGGGTATTCGTACCTTTGTAATTATTCTTGAACTCGGCCTTGTACGCTTCGGAGTGGAAATCGGCGCCTTCGGGCACGTTCTTCACACGGATGCCGTTGTACCACTCGCGTTCGTAGTCGACCGACACGATGGCGAAGTTGCCGAACGTGTACGAAGCGCCGAACAACAGCCGCGAAGGCGATACGAAATCCCAGCTGTTGCCGCCGATATCGTCCTGCCGCGGCGTAGAATCGAAATTATACTGGTCGTCTTCCGTTTTATTATTGATCAGGTGCGATTCGATGTCGGCACGGTAACTGCGGTCGAGCCAGTAGTAGGTCGGCGTATGGAACGCCACACCCACACGCAGGCCGGCCACGGGGCGCACGATGACACCCAGTTTGAAATCCACGCCGCTGCCGTCGATCTTCGATTCCTGATAGAGGCTCATGTAATCGAGCTGCGCATTGAGCGGAGTACCGTTCTTGTCGACCGCATTCGCGGAATTTCCGGCGGCATCGAAATAACCGTACTCTTCCTGATAGGTCATGCCCACCTTCTTGTAGACGCTGCGTATGCCGATCGTGGCTCCGACATAAACGATATTGTTGAAATTGGCCCCCATCGAAACGGCGAATTCGTTGATCGAGCCCTGGCTCACGACATCCATCGAGTGCCGTACCGAAGCGTTGCGGCCGATGCAGTCGGGCACCCACTGCCCGCCTACGTCGCTGATCAGATAGCCGTTATAGCCGAGGATAGCCGGCCAGTACCAGGGATTGTAATTGTAGCCCAGATTACCGTCCTTATCCGGGAAAATCCCATCCTGCCCGAGCTGCTGCCCGAAGACATCGGCGATGGTCGGCATCAGCTGGTCGGGCTTCGAAGGATCGTAACGCGACTCCGAGGAGAACGAATAGCGGGTATTGAAATCCGCGATACGGTTCATGCCGATACCGAGCGTAAGGCTCGTGAGCGGGCTGGCCGGACTCTCAAAAACATTGAGCGCCACACCGACGTTGGCAAAAGCGAAGCGGGTCTTGTTATTGCCCACCCACGACGGCGCGCCCTGCGTTTGGCCATGGGCGACCGACAGCAGAGGCGTGAGTGAGAACTCGTTGCGGCGGAACATACCCAACCCGGCCGGATTGATCGACATCGACGAAAGGTCGGCGCCCAGCGAAGTGAAAGCCCCGCCCATCCCCATCACGCGCGCCGTACCGAACGGATGCGACCGGGAAAGCGCGGCGAAATCGGTGGACATCATCAGGTCATTGTTGTACGTCAGGCCCCCGAATTCGAGGTTCTGAGCCTGCAACGGCGCTGCGGCCACACAGGCCGCAAGCCATATCATGATCTTACGTTTCATAGACTATCTCTGTTTTATCGTTGACTAACGCCCGCCGTAACCGCGGCTTCCACCCGACGAACTGCCGCCGCGCGACCCGCCGCCACCGCTGTAACCGCCCCCCGACGAACCGCCGCGCGACCCGCCGAAGCTGCTGCCGCTGTTGTAACTGCTGCTGCGCGACCCGCTGTCGTAGGACGAACGCCCCGAGTTGCTGTTGTTGCGGTTGTTATTCCACGAGTTGTTGTTCCAGGAGTTATTGTTGTTATTGCGGTTGCTGCCGCCGTTGTAAACCGAACTGTTGCGGTTGTTGCGTCCGCCGCTCTGGTAATACGTCCTGCCGCTGCCCGAGTTGCCCCCGCGCGAAGTGGTCGTACCGTTCCTGTAACCCGAATTGGCGGTTCCGCGGTACCGGCTTCCGGAAGCCACGCTCCCCGGCACGTAGCGCGAAGGGCGCC
>NZ_FR893438.1:0-34579 GCF_000435435.1 Alistipes sp. CAG:29
ATATTGCCTTATGAAATTCGACGAATGGGCGTAACAATTTTGGGCGTATCAATTCACAGGAACGCAATAAACGTACCTTGCCGTTTGCTGAATGACGGCGTAAAGATATAACATTTCGGTTATAATCGTGGAATTGGCTGAATAGACCGAAAAAAAGAACAGCCGGATAAAAACCATGCCAAGTCAATCCATCTCGCCCGGCTGCTCCCGCAGGTACGCGCGCATACCTGTTTACCACCGAACCACGGCAGGCGCTTGCCGCCGGAACATACCGATTCCGTCCGTTCCCGGTTCGGGGGCGGATGCAATCCGCAGGTGCGGCGACAGTACGCAAGGACGGCAGGACGCCACGGGTTTCCATAAATTCAGGGGATGAATTTGAAGCTGGATTTTGCGCCCCGGACAGGCATAAAAAAGGGGCGCGGTGTCAACTTTCCATCGAAGGTCTTGGAGAAACCATTGCGCGGAAACTGTCCTGCGCCCTTGTCGTCCTGCTCGCAAAAAGCAAGCAGGACATAACAAGGACTGACAACCATTATACCGCGCTAAACATCTTCCGAAGAAGTCTCCAAGTTTTCGATGGTATAAAGGGTTGTTTACCCTTTATAGTTATGTCCGTCGGCTATGCCGAGTTGTGATAATTCCTTAAAGTTTGCAAGGAATTGTAAAGTTAAACAACGCGCTTTCGGAGGGCCATTATTTTTATGCGGATATTCTCACACAGGGTGTTGTACTTTACGATTCGGGGGAATACCAGTTAGCCACTCCGCGCGAACTGAATTTTTGCGAGATTGAGAAAAAGGCGCAAAAGTATTACGACAAGAAATTTGCGAGTGCAACGGATTTTTTATTCCATACTAAAATTGCGTATGATCGAAAAACTTATCCAATGACCTCTTTTATGTTGCACCAAGCGACTGAATATTTTATAAAGACTATCCCGTTGGTATTCGCTCTTTAGGGTCATAAGGAACATGACCTTGAATTTCTGATTGAGAAATGCAAGATTTACACAATGGAATTGGCAAAAGTCTTTCTCCGCGACACACCGGAAGAAAAACGCCTGTTCGAACTTTTAAGAAGCGCTTACGTCGAAGCCCGGTATAACGATGATTTCGTCGTCACCAAAGAGGATATCGACGCGCTTATGCCGAAAGTCGAACTGCTCCGCGACGTTGTGGAAAATGTTTGCCGGAAACAATTCGACTACTACAAACAGAAAATAGCCCAATAAACGAAACCGCCCTGCCCCTCAAACCCGAACAATAGAAATAACAGTTATCCAAAATAAGATTTACGACATCCGGACAAAGCGGCAAAAATCATCTTTGCCGCTTGCTTTTACCGAACAAGGTGTGGCCACGCTGTCCGCACTATTGCGGCAAACATACAAATTAACAAAAGAAAACAACACGCCACAAACGGGCCACAAACAGGCCGGGGCAGCATCCCGGACACAAAACCGGACAAAAACCACGGCGGAAGGCCGGTCGGCGGATTTCAATCCGGTTTACCAAAACGGCCGGGATCCGAGCGCATAAACCGCTGTTTATAAACACCTTTCCAAAAAAGTATATTTACTTTACCTCTAACATACCCGGGATATAATCCCGGGTTACATTTTTATTAAGTTACTTTGTAAAAGTGGAATTACGCAATGTTCCGAAACCTACAAACCAAACTTAAATACGACCATGGACTCATTTTACAACGGGTTTGCATCCGTCTGCAAGGCAGCCCGGACGATTTTCGGAAGGACAGGGGATATGCGGCACGGCACATCGTACCGCCGGAAGCCGAAAGTCATAACGGCGCTGTGCCTGGCCCTGCTCCTGCTCGCATCGGGCACCCCCGTCCGCTCCCAGCAACGGGTTTATTTCGTCGACGGATACCACGGGGGCGTCTACGGCCACTACCCGGTCGCCTGGAAAACCCGCTTCATCACCGACCAGATGGCCGCGCATCCCGAATGGAGGATCGGGCTGGAGATCGAACCCGAGACGTGGGACACCGTCGAGGTGCGTACGCCGGCCGACTACGCCCGCTTCAAGGCGATCGCCGCCGACAGGCGCGTCGAATTCACCAACCCGTCCTATGCCCAGCCCTACTGCTACAACATCTCGGGCGAAAGCATCATCCGGCAGTTCGGATACGGCATGCGGAAGATCCGCAGTCATTTCCCCGACGTGGAGTTCGTCACCTACTCCGTCGAGGAGCCGTGCTTCACCAGCTGCCTGCCGCAAATCCTGAAACTCTACGGGTTCAAATACGCCTCCCTGAAATGTCCGAATACCTGCTGGGGCGGGTACACGGCGCCCTACGGCGGCGAACTGGTCAACTGGGTCGGCCCCGACGGCAGTTCGATCCTCACTTCGCCGCGCCACGCCTGCGAAGAGCTCCAGAAAAACTCGGTATGGCAGACCACGGCATGGGGCAATGAGAAGGAGTACCTCGACGCCTGCATCGCATACGGCATCGCCCACCCCGTGGGGATGTGCTACCAGGATGCGGGATGGAAATACGGCCCCTGGATCGGGTCAGGCGACAGCATCCGCAACAACTCGGTCTACGTCACGTGGCGGGAGTATTTCGAACGGGTGACCGACGGCAGGAGCTCCGACGACTACCGCATGCCGCAGGAAGATGTCCGCGTAAGCCTCATGTGGGGCAGCCAGGTCTTGCAGCGCATCGCGCAGCAGGTGCGCGAATCGGAGAACAAGCTCGTCATGGCCGAAAAGGCAGGGGTCATCGCCAACCTCGTGAACGGCTACCGCTACGGGCAGGCAACGCTCGACGAGGGCTGGCGGACGCTGATGCTCGCCCAGCACCACGACTCGTGGATCGTACCTTACAACGGGCTCAACAGGCAGGGGACATGGGCGCAGCACATCCGCCGCTGGACGGCCGCCACCGACTCGCTGTGCGACGGGGTGATCGCCAAGGCGCTGCAAAGCTTCGCGGCACCGGGCGGCGACGGCCAGACAACCTACCTGCGCGTCTGCAACACGCTCGGCAGCCCCCGCCGCGAAACGGTGTCGGCGACGCTGCCCGAAGGCCTCGGCGACGGGGAGCTGGCAGTGACAAATGCCAAAGGCAAACGGGTTCCGCACGCCATCGTCCCGACGGCGGGCGGGCGGCGGCTCCTGTTCGAAGCCTCCGTCCCGGCATTCGGTTACACGACCTACACTGTAAAAAAGACATCCGGCAACGCGGCCGCGGCCGCACCCCGCCAGATAGGGGCGGACGAATACATCCTCGAGAACGACATGTACCGGATCGTAATCGACCCTGCACGGGGAGGCACCATCACGAGCCTCGTCGCAAAAAAGGAGGGCGGGAAGGAATTCGCCGACCCGCAGCACCGGTTCGCATTCGGCGAGTTGCGGGGATTCTTCTACGACCAGGGGCAGTTCCACTCCTCGGCACAGTCCCCGGCCACCGTGACCGTACTCTGCGACAACGAGCTGGAAAAGAGCGTCCGCATAAGCGGCCGGATCGACACGCACCCCTTCACGCAGACGATCACGCTCCGCAAGGGCGAACGGAAGATCGGTTTCGACCTGAAGATCGACTGGCAGCACAATGTCGGCATCGGGGCATTCCGCCAGAAGGACGGCTTCAACAACAACCACAGGGCATTCTACGACGACCGTTTCAACCTCAACATCCTCTTCCCGGCCGCCCTCGACGCCCCCGCGCTGTATAAGGACGCACCTTTCGACGTCTGCAAAAGCACGCTGGAAAACACCCACTTCACCACCTGGGACAACATCAAGCACAACGTCATCCTGCACTGGGTAGACCTCGCGGAGCGGGACGGCGGCTACGGCTTGGCGCTCCTCTCCGACCACACGACTTCCTATTCCTACGGCGCAGACGCCCCGCTGGGACTTACGGTGCAATACTCCGGCAACGGGCTCTGGGGGCGCGACTACCCCATCGACGGCCCGACGCACATCCGGTTCGCCGTCGTACCCCACCGCAGGGCATGGGACGCCGCAGGCATCCAGGAGGAGAACCGGCGCTGGAACGAACCGCTGCTCTGCACGTTTGCGGCGCAGGCCGCCGCGGACGAAGCCTCGCTGATCGACGCGACGGGCACGGGCTATGAGATTTCGGCCGCCTACCTCGACAGGGAGCAGATCGTCGTGCGCCTGTTCAACGCCGACGGCGACGGCACCCCGCAGAAAATCAGGTTCGCCTTCCCGCTTTCGAAGGTCGAGCAGACCGACCTGAACGGGAACGCGACGGCCGCCTGCGCCATCCGCAAGCGGGGCGGCGTATCGGAAATCGAGGTGGCGATGCCCCGCTTCGGACTGAAAACCCTTCGACTGACAAAATAAGACCAAGCCATGCACTACCGCAACATTCCCAAGACCTTACTCTTCCTCTTATTATGCTGCCCGTCCATGGGGCTCACCGGCTGCTCCGCGGTCGTGCAGGGCGACACGGGCAGCTTCTCGCCGGCCGACTACGTGAACCCCTTCATCGGGGCGAGCACCAGCACGAGCGCCGCGGGCGTCTACCACGGGCTGGGCAAGACCTTCCCCGGGGCGACGACTCCCTACGGCATGGTGCAGGTCAGCCCCAACACCATCACGGGCGAGGACAACAGCCCCGGGTACAGCTACGAGCACACGACCATCGAAGGGTTCGCCTTCACGCAGATGAGCGGCGTGGGCTGGTTCGGCGACCTGGGCAACCTGCTGGTCATGCCGACGACCGGCCCGCTGCAAAAGATCGCGGGCAGGGAGGACGGCTCGATCGGGGGTTACCGTTCCCATTACGACAAGGCCACGGAAACCGCGCGCGCGGGGTATTACAGCGCCCTGCTGACCGACTACGGCATCCGTGCCGAAAGTTCGGCGACCCCGCACTGCGGCATCCTGCGCTTCACCTTTCCCGAGGGCGAACAGTCGCGCATCCAGATCGACCTGGCGCGCCGCGTCGGCGGCACGGCCGAGCGGCAATACATCGAGGTGGTGGACAAGCACACCATCGCCGGGTGGATGAAATGCACCCCCGCCACGGGCGGCTGGGGCAACGGCGAGGGACAGGCCGACTATACGGTCTATTTCTACGCGCAGGTGGACAAGCCGATGGAAAACTACGGGTTCTGGAGCGCCGACATCCCCGACGACTGGGTACGCAAGCGCGACGAGGTGGTCAGCGTCCCCTACCTGCAGCGCGTAGCCGCGGCGCCCGTCGTCACGGGCATCGACCGCATCGAAGGCAGGCACATCGGTTTCTACACCGAATTCGGGACGCGGCAGGACGAGCAGGTCATCCTTCGTGCGGGCATCTCGTTCGTCGACATGGAGGGCGCCCGGAAGAATTTCGAGGCGGAGATCGCCGGCAAGGCGTTCGACCAGGTTGCCCGCGAGGCGCGCGAGCTGTGGAACCGGGAGCTGGCGCGCATCCGCATCGACGGGGGCAGCGACCGGCAAAAGACGATCTTCTACACGGCGCTCTACCACACGATGATCGACCCCCGCATCTACACCGACGCCGACGGGCGCTACCCGGGAGCGGACGGCAGGATCCATACCACGGGAGGCAGGTTCACCAAACGCACGATCTTCAGCGGCTGGGACGTGTTCCGCAGCCAGATGCCGTTGCAGACCATCATCAACCCGCAGCTGGTCAGCGACCTGGTGAACTCGCTCGTCACGATGGCCGACGAGAGCGGGCGCCACTATTTCGAGCGCTGGGAGATCGTCAACGCCTACTCGGGCTGCATGCTGGGCAACCCGGCGCTGTCGGTACTGGCCGACGCCTATGCCAAGGGCATCCGCAGCTACGACGTCGAGAAGGCCTACCGCTATGCCGTGAACTCCTCGAAGCGTTTCGGCAACGACCCGCTGGGCTACACCCCCTCGGAACTGTGCATTTCGCACACGCTCGAATACGCCTATACCGACTGGTGCATCTCGCGCCTGGCCACGCAGCTGGGCAAGCGGGAAGACGCCGCCCTCTACGCCGCCAAAGGGCAGGCCTACCGCAATATCTTCGACCGGGAGAAGGGGTGGTTCCGCCCGCGCCGCGCCGACGGAGGGTGGGAGCCGTGGCCCGGGAACGCCCGCACCACCGAGTGGTACGGCTGCATCGAGTCGAACCCCTATCAGCAGGGATGGTTCGTGCCGCACGACGTCGAGGGCATGGTATCGCTCATGGGCGGGCGCGAAGCCGTCCTGCGCGACCTCACGGAGTTCTTCGACAAAACTCCGTCGGACATGCTTTGGAACGACTACTACAACCACGCCAACGAACCCGTCCACCTCGTGCCGTTCCTCTTCAACCGGCTCGGGCAGCCGTGGCAGACCCAGAAATGGACGCGCCATATCTGCGAAAAGGCCTACGCCGACAAGGTCGAGGGGATCGTGGGCAACGAGGACGCCGGACAGATGTCGGCCTGGTACGTGCTCGCGGCCGCGGGCCTGCATCCCGCCTGCCCGGGCGACACGCGGATGGAGATCACCAGCCCCGTCTTCGACCGCATCGAACTGCGCCTCGACCCGGCCTACGCACCGGGCGGGACATTCACCGTCGTGGCGCACGGGAACAGCCCCTCGAACGTCTACATACAGCGGGCGGTGCTCAACGGCAGGGAGCACACGGCATCCCACATCGACTTCGCCGACATTGCGGCCGGAGGGACGCTCGAACTCTACATGGGCGACACCCCCAACACCCGGTGGGGCATATAGGCAACAACAGAACGAACCTAATCATATCATTAATAACAGACGACAAACCTATGGAAAACACCGTCAACAAAGACCGCAGCCGGCTGCGGTCATCGCTCAGGCGGATCGCCGCGGCAGGCCTCTTCGGCCTCTGCTCGCTGTCGGCCGCCTTCGCGCAGAAACAGGACTACGTGCAATACGTGAACACGCTGCAGGGCACCGACTCGAAATTCGAACTGAGCTACGGCAACACTTACGCCACGACCGGCATGCCCTACGGGATGCACACCTGGGGCGCACAGACCGGCCCCAACGGCGAAGGCTGGAAATACCAGTACTCGGTCGACAAGATCCGCGGATTCCAACAGGCGCACCAGTGCAGCCCGTGGATGAGCGACTATGCGGTCTATTCGCTCATGCCCGAGGTCGGGGAGCTAGTCGTAAACGAGGACGCGCGTGCGTCGAAATTCAGCCACGCCAACGAGATCGCCAAACCGCACTATTACCGGGTGACGCTCGACAACGGCATCACCACCGAAATGGCACCCACCACGCGCGGCGTGCACCTGCGCTTCACCTACCCCCGGAAAGGCGACGCCTACCTGGTGCTGGACGGCTATTTCGCCATGAGCGGAATGAAGATCGACCCCGCCAAACGGCAGATCTCGGGGTGGGTGAACAACCAGCGTTTCGTCAACCACCCCGAAACCTTCCGCAACTATTTCGTCATCCAGTTCGACCGGCCGTTCGAGGAGTACGGGCTCTGGGAGAACGAGCATGACGAACGCTTCCCGGGCATGACCGAGGGCGAAGGCAAGGGCTACGGGGCCTACGTGCGCTTCAAGGCCGGCACCAAAGTGCAGGCCAAGGCCGCCTCGTCCTACATCAGCCCCGAGCAGGCGCTGCTCACGCTCGACCGCGAACTGGGCGCCGACAAGAACCTCGAAGCGACCCGAAAGCGCGGCGCCGAGACGTGGAACGCCCTGCTGGGCCGCATCGCGGTCGAAGGCGGCACCGACGAGGAGATCCGCACCTTCTATTCGTGCCTGTTCCGCGCCAACCTCTTCTCGCGCAAGTTCTACGAACGCGACGCCGAGGGCAACCCCTACTATTACAGCCCCTACGACGGCAAGGTACACGCCGGCTACATGTATACCGACAACGGTTTCTGGGATACGTTCCGTTCGCAGTTCCCGCTGACCAACATCCTGCACCCGACGATGCAGGGACGCTACATGAACGCCCTGCTGGCGGCACAGGAGCAGTGCGGCTGGCTGCCATCGTGGTCGGCGCCCGGCGAGACGGGCGGCATGATCGGCAACCACGCCATTTCGCTGCTGACCGACGCATGGGCCAAAGGCATCCGCACGTTCGACCCCCAAAAGGCGCTGGAAGCCTACGCCAAGGAGGCGATGAACAAAGGCCCGTGGGGCGGTGCCAACGGCCGCGCGGGATGGAAGGAGTACTGGCAGCTGGGATACGTCTCCTACCCCGAGTCGATGGGCTCGACGGCACAGACGCTCGAATACGCCTACGACGATTTCTGCGGCTACCAGCTGGCGCGCATGACCGGCAACAAGTTCTACGAGGAGATCTTCTCGCGCGTGATGTATAACTACCGCAACGTCTTCGACAAGGAGTCGGGCTTCATGCGCGGCCGCCTCAAGGACGGCAGCTGGCTCGCACCCTTCGACCCCTACGAGTGGGGCGGCCCCTACTGCGAAGGCAACGCCTGGCACTATAACTGGTCGGTATTCCACGACGTGCAGGGGCTCATCAACCTCTACGGCAGCGACGAAGCGTTCACCGCCAAGATCGACTCGGTATTCACCGTGCCGAACGTCATCCGTCCGGGCACCTACGGCGGCATGATCCACGAGATGAAGGAGATGGAACTGGCCGGCATGGGGCAATACGCCCACGGCAACCAGCCCATCCAGCATATGATCTACCTGTACAGCTACGCCGGCCAGCCGTGGAAGACCCAATACTGGTCGCGGCAGATCACCGGGCGGCTCTACAACTCCTCGGAGCGCGGCTATCCGGGCGACGAAGACCAGGGCGGCATGTCCTCGTGGTATATTTTGAGTTCGCTGGGCATTTACAGCGTCTGCCCCGGCACCGACCAGTACGTATTGGGCAGCCCCGTATTCCGCAAGGCGACCATCACGATGGAGGACGGCCGGAAGTTCGTCATCGAGGCCGACGGTAACTCGCAGCAGAACGTCTATATCCAGTCCGCGACGCTCAACGGCAAGCCGCTCGACAAGAATTACATCACCTACAAGGACATCGCCGACGGCGGCGTCATGCGCCTGGTAATGGGCCCCGAGCCCAACAAGGAACGCGGCACGGGCAAGGATGCGGCTCCCTTCTCGCTTTCCAGACCAGAATGAACCGATCGACAACCGAAATTCCGAAGGACATGTTCAAATCCCTGAAAACAATATCCCTGTCGCTGGCGGCCCTCTTACTCGGGGCCAGCAGCGCCTGCGGGCAGCAAAGCGACAGCTACGCGCACAAGGTCAACACGCTGATCGGCACCCGGGGCGTGGGGCTGACCTCGGGTTACCTCTATCCCGGGGCGACCTACCCGTTCGGCATGGTACAGTTCACGCCGACCTATTTCGCCAAGCGGGGCGGGTTCGTCATCAACCAGTTGAGCGGCGGCGGGTGCAGCCACATGGGTAATTTCCCGACCTTCCCCGTAACGGGGAAACTCGACTCTTCGCCCGAAAACATCCTCGACTACCGGGTCGGCATCTGCGGCGAACAGGGCCATGCCGGCTACTACGAAGCCACCGTGCAGGAGGCGGTCAAGGCGCGGCTCACCGTCACCGAGCGCACGGGCATGGCCCGCTATGAATACCCCGCGGGAGAGGCGTTCGGCACCGTGATCATCGGCGCGGGCATCGCCGCCACGCCGATCGAACAGGCCGCCGTCGTCATCACCGGCCCCAACAGCTGCGAGGGCTATGCCGAAGGCGGCAACTTCTGCGGCGTACGCACCCCGTACAAGGTCTACTTCGTCGCCGAGTTCGACGCGCGGGCCGTCACGACAGGCATCTGGAAAGAGGATCGGCTCACCCCCGGCGGACGTTTCGCCGAGGGGAGCGAATCGGGCGTCTACTTCACGTTCGACCTCACCGAGAACCGCAACGTACAGTACAAGATCGGCGTTTCGTACGTCTCGGTGGAGAACGCCCGCGCAAACCTCGCGGCCGAAAACGCCGGGTGGGATTTCGCGGCCGTGCAGCACGCCGCCGAACGGAGGTGGAACGACTACCTGGGGCTGATCGAGGCCGAAGGCACCAACCCCGACCGCACGACCCAGTTCTACACGCACCTCTACCGCGTATTGATCCACCCCAACGTATGCAGCGACGTGAACGGCGAGTACATGGGCGCCGATTTCCGGGTGCACCGAAGCCGTTCGAAGCAGTACACCTCGTTCAGCAACTGGGATACCTACCGCACGCAGATCCAGCTGCTCTCGATGCTGGCGCCCGACGTGGCGTCCGACGTGGTACTCTCGCACCAGCATTTCGCCGAGCAGTCGGGCGGCGCCTTTCCCCGCTGGGTGATGGCCAACATCGAGACCGGCATCATGCAGGGCGACCCCACGCCGATCCTGATCGCAAACGCCTGGGCGTTCGGCGCACAGGACTACGACCCCTTCCCGCTGTTCCAGATCATGCGCAGGAACGCCGAGGTGCCGGGTGCCAAATCGCAGGACGTGGAGGAGCGCCCGGGCTTGAAACAATACCTCGAAAAGGGGTACTACAACGCTTCGGAGCAGCTCGAATACACCTCGTCGGACTTCTCCATCGGGCAGTTCGCGCTGCACGCCTGCGGCGACGAATTCGCCAGCTGGCGCTATTTCCACTACGCCCGCTCGTGGAAAAACCTCTACAACCCCCAGACCGGCTGGCTGCAGTCGCGCAATGCCGACGGGTCGTGGAAACCGCTCGGCGAAGACTGGCGCGAATCGACCTATAAAAACTATTTCTGGATGGTGCCCTACGACCTGGCGGGGCTGATCGAAACGATGGGCGGCAAGGCCGCGGCCGAAAAGCGGCTCGACGAATTCTTCGTGCGCCTCGACGCGGGGTACAACGACCCGTGGTTCGCCTCGGGCAACGAGCCGAGCTTCCATATCCCGTGGGTCTACAACTGGCTCGGACGGCCGGACAAGACCTCGAAGGTCATCAACCGCATCCTCAACGAGCAGTACACGAGCGCCCCCGACGGGCTGCCGGGCAACGACGACCTGGGCACGATGGGAGCCTGGTACGTCTTCGCATGCACGGGGCTCTACCCCATGATCCCGGGCGTAGGCGGCTTCACGCTCAGCACCCCGGTCTTCGACAAGGTGGTCATCCACCTCAAGCACGGCGACATCACCATCACCGGGGGCTCGGAGAAACGAATCTACACCACGGCGCTCAAACTCGACGGGAAACCCTACGGCAGCACATGGATCGGCTGGGATGCGCTCCGCAACGGCGCGACGCTGGAATATACGACCTCGGCCAAACCGTCCGGGAACTGGGGCCGGACACAACTGCCGCCCTCGTACGAATAAATCGGCTCACCAAAACACAACAAACCGCATAACCATGAAAAGAATCCTTCTATCCCTTGCGGCGGCGCTCTGCATGTGCGCTTCCGCCGCGGCGCAGACCGTAGCGCCGTTCAAGGACGGCGACCGCGCCGTATTCCTCGGCAACAGCATCACCGACGGCGGCCACTACCACTCCTACATCTGGCTCTATTACATGACCCGCTTCCCGTACATGGATTTGCGGGTGATGAACGCCGGCATCGGCGGCGAGACCGCAGGCGACATGTACAAGCGCCTGGACGGCGACGTTCTCAGCAAACGCCCCACGGTGCTGACCGTGACCTTCGGCATGAACGACACGGGCTACATGGAATACAACGGCGACGATGCCGGGGCATTCGGCGAAAAGAAATACCGGGAGTGCTACGACAACTTCAAGAAGATGGAGAAGCGCCTGCAAACCCTCGACGGCGTGCGGGTCGTGATGCTCGGGGGTTCGCCCTACGACGAAACGGCCCAAATCGAGAACAACGCCCCGCTGCGGGGCAAGAACGCCGTGATGGATCGCGTCGTCGGGTTCCAGAAGGAGTCGGCCGCAGCCAACGGCTGGGAGTTCGTGGATTTCAGCGCCCCGATGGTCGAAATCGGCCGGCGCGTGCAGGCCGGACAACCTTCGTTCTCGCTGTCGATGGGCGACCGCATCCACCCGGACAACGACGGACACATGGTGATGGCCTACCTCTACCTCAAGGCACAGGGCTTTGCCGGCAGGGAGGTGGCCGACGTGCAAATCGACGCGGCGAAGGCGAAGGTTCTCAAGGCTGGCAACTGCGAAATCACCGGCCTGCGCAGAAACGGCCGCGAAATCTCGTTCGACTACCTGGCCGAAGCCCTGCCCTACCCGCTCGACACCTTAACGCACGGGATGGGATCCAAGCGCAGCCAGGCCGAGGCCACGAAGCTGGTTCCCTTCATCGAGGAGATGAACCGCGAAATGCTGACCGTCAAGGGGCTGAAAGGCGACTACACGCTTTACATCGACGGCGAGCGGATCGGCACCTGGAGCGGCAAACAGCTGGGCGAAGGCATCAACCTCGCGGAGCTGCAGACGCCGCAGTACCGGCAGGCGATGGAGGTGATGCACCTAAACGAATACCGCTGGGAAATCGAACGCAACTTCCGCGACTACGCCTGGGTGCAGTACGATTTCTTTCAGAACAAGGGGCTGCTCGACGCCAACGACGCACATGCCGTGAGCGTGCTCGACGCGGAAAAAGGAAAGAACATCTGGCTCCAGATCCACCGCGAAAACTACGCCAAGCTCATGCTCCCGCATGTCCGCGAGGCACGCGCGCAGCAGATGGAACTGCTCGTGGAGACCATCTACGAGATCAACAAGCCGCAGACGCGCAAGGTCGTACTGCGCCCGAACTGATCCGGGCAGGCTGCAAACAAGTGAAGGGGAGGCCGATGCGGCCTCCCCTTGTTTTATCCGGATGCTCCCCGGCGGCGTGCATCCGCCTCACGACCGAGGGCGGGGCGGGATTTACTCCTTGTCCTTCCCCAGCGAAGCCTCGTAGGCCCTGCGCAGCGCGAGCAGCTCCTGCGCCTTTTCGGGGTACCTGTCGATCAGGTTCTCCGATTCGGTGCGGTCGATCTTCAGGTTGGTCAGGTACAGCCCTTCGAGCGTCTTGTTCCTGTCGTTGGGCAACACGTCGATCGCATTGCAGATCAGCTTCCAGTCGCCCCGGCGCACGGCCCACTGCCTCTCGAAATCGAAGTGCAGCACGTCGTGCGGCGAAGCTTCGGCTCCGTCGCGGATCAGCGGCACGATGCCCACCCCGTCGACATCGATCCCCGAGGCATCCAGCCCGCACAGGTCGAGCAGCGTCGGGAACCAGTCGATATTCATCGCCACCTGCTCCCGGATCTCCCCTGCCGGAAGGTGCCCCGGCCAGCAACAAGCCGCCGGTACCCAGCATGAGTTGTCTCCTATCCATATCGGTCAATTTTTAAAGTAAGGCAAACCGGAGCCGCTCCGCGGCGGCAGCATTCCCGATACGGGCGGGGCCGCCATACCGGGGGCACAGGCCGGGCCTGTACCCTCCGGCAGCGACGGAGCCCCTCCGCATCGTCCCGGCCCGGGGCTGTCCCTCTTGCCCCCGAGCCGGGTATTCTATTCCGCCTCGGCCCTGTCGAGCGCCCGGATGATGTTCCGGGAGATGCCGATCGAGACGAGCTGGATGATCCCGATGATGAGCAGCGCATAGCGGATCGCAAAGGTATCCGACAGGCAGATCGTCAGGACGATGAACAGCCCGCACCCGAAGAAACGGCCGAGGTAAAGGGCGAATTCGTGGACGAAAATATAGGCGTAGGAGTTGCGGTTCTCCTTCCGGCTCACGTAGTCGATGACCCGCAACTGGATCGGGAAATAGCCCAGATCCATCAGCGGACGCCCCATCACCAGGCACAGCATGAAGACGATCGCGCCCGTTGCCGAATAGAGCACGGCATTGAACGCCCCGCCCAGTGCGAAGAGCAGCAGGCCCGAGGAGAAGATCAGCACCCGGTGCCTGGCCGAAGCGAAGCGCCCCAGCAGGTAGAGCAGCACGGCCGAGACGATGGCGCTGACCGATTGCAGCGTCCCGAGCGTGGATTCGTTCCCGACGAGCGTCATGACCAGCATCGACGGCGCCGTGACGATGTATCCCTGGGCGATCCCCTTCAGGACGGCAAGGCGCATCATCTTGTTCCACAGCACATCGAAGCGCAGATAGATGAACCGCTCCTTNNNGAATACGACCCGCTCCTTCGGGGGATTGGAGAACCTGCCGCGGAATACGACGGCCGAAGCGATGATCGTAAGCGCGAAAACGAAGAGGGTCACCAGTTTATAGGCCAGGTTGATATTTCCCCCGAGCCAGTTGTGGTCGGCCGTGGCGCCCAGGAACGCCCCGATCATACCGGGCACGACGACGCCGGCGACGGTGTTGAAGAAACTTTCCAGACCGTAGTAATAGTTGCGGTTGCCGTCGTCGGTGGAATTCAGGGCGAGAAAATCGCGGTTGGCCCAGAAAAAGCCGTACGATAGCCCCATGATAAGTCCCGCCACGACGATCCCGGCCAGGTCGAGCGTTTCGAGCGACATCATCACGGCCATCGAAACGCCGCTCAGCAGCATCCCGAACGAATAGAGGTGCGAAATCCGGATGCGGCGCATGAGAAAGCCGTTCACCAGGAAGGTGAGCGGGATGCCCGTGTAGACGGCCAGCTGGTAGCCCACCACATACGCCAGCTCCGAACTGTTGCGCATGATGTAAGTGCCGACAAAAAGTTCCACGACGGGGAGGACGAACGCATACAGCATGTTCGTCAGCAGGAGTATCCGCATGTTGAACGGATAGGTTCCGAAATGCCGGATTTCCGAGAAAGCCCTGCCGAGAATGCCGTTGCCCGAGGTCGAGACGGTTGTTTCTTTCATGTCAGTAGTTTAGTATTGCCTTGCAAAATTAAGCCCCCGGGGGCGTTGCAAGGTATACTATTGTAACCGAAACGTATCTTCACGCCGGGAAACGGCACTTTTGCCCGCTCAGCGCTCTTTTTCGCGCATCTCCCTGGGCGACATGTGGTATATTTTGGCGAACTCGCGGTAGAAGTAGGACTTGTTGTTGAAACCCGAGCAGAACATGATTTCCTGGATGGTCATATTGGTCGTCCGGAGCAGGTGCGTCGCATGGCTGATCTTCACCGAGCGGATATATTCGCTCGGCGTCATCTGCGTGATCTCGCGGATCTTGCGGTAGAGGCTCATGCGGCTCACGCACATCTTGTCGCACAGGAAATTCAGCGACAGGTTCTCGTCGGTCATGTTCTCCTCGATGATCCCGGCAAGCTGTACGATGAACTTCTTGTCGTCGGCGTCGATCGTATTCCCCTCGTAGACGTCCGACGAGGAGATCACGGAATTGTAGTAATCCCTCAGCGAGAGGCGGTTGTTGAGTATCTGGTGTACGACGGCCAGCAGGTGCTTGGGATGGAACGGCTTGGAGATATAGGCGTCGCCGCCCAGTTCGTAGCCGCGGATTTCCTGTTCGACATCGCTCTTGAAGGAGAGGAACACGAACGGAATATATTTGGTGATCTCGTTGCCCTTGAGGTATTTGAGCAATTCGAGCCCGTCCACGTTCGGCATACTGACATCGCTGATAATCAGGTCGGGGCGCTTGTGTTTGAGGATCTCGATGGCCTCCGTCCCGTCGGCGGCCTGGATGACGGAATATTCGTCGGAGAGTATCTCGGCGATCAGGTCGCGGATCTGCTTTTCGTCGTCCACCACCAGGATCGAGGCCCCCGCGGCACGCGACTCTCGGGCCTGCCCCGTCCGCATGTCCTCGACGTCGGGCAGCGGATAATCGGGCACACCCGTCTGCCCCGGTTCGGTCACCAGGTCGCGGCTCACCTCGGGCAGCGACAGGGTGAAGGTGGTATATTCGCCGGGGTTGCTGCTCACCGTAATATTTCCCGACAGCATGTCGGCCAGGCTCTTGGCGAGCGCCAGCCCGATGCCGTTGCGCATGACCTTGCCCTCGTTGGCCTGCCGTTCGAAATTGTCGAGTATCTCGAAGCGGTTGAAGACATTGCCGATGTCCTCGGGCTTGATACCCTTGCCCGAGTTCCTGACCCTCACGGTCGTACGGCCGGCCTCCGCACGCAGCGCGATGCTGATGTATCCGCCTGCGGGCGTATATTTATAGGCATTGGAAACCAGGTTGTAGAGGATTTTCTCCAGTGCCCCCTGGTCGCTCACGAGGATGACCTCCTGCGCCGGGAAGTCGATGCGCAGGTCGATGCGCCGCTGCTCGTTGACCTCGTTGAAATTGTCGGTGATGGTCGAAATCAGCTCCGTGACGTTGACCAGCACGTACCGGGGCGTGTAATGCCCGGTCTCGACCCGCCGGAACTCCATCAACTCGCCGATCAGGCGCTGCATACGCGCCGCATTGTTCTTCACGATGCGGACATGCTTGGCGACGTCGGGCGCGAGGCTGTAACTGTTGAGCAGCTGCTCGCCCGAACCGTAGATCAGCGTCAAAGGGGTGCAGAACTCGTGGGCGATGCTGGTGAAAAAGCGGAGTTTGGCCTCGTAGTTGTCGCTCTGCTGCTGCCGGCTCATCGACTCCATCAGCAGCCTGCGCCGCTGCTCGATCCGGTCGTTGACCACGAACCAGACGACGTACAGCACCACGAACGAGAGCAGCAGGTAGACCATATAGGCCCACACCGTGTTCCACCACGGCGGACGCACCCGGATATGCAGCGAAGCGGTATTGCCGCTCCAGATTTTGTCGCCGTTGGTACAGCGCACGCAGAATTCATAGGCTCCGGGCGGCACGTTGGTGAAGACCGCCGTGTTGTCGGTGCCGATATCCACCCAGTCGTCGTTGAACCCCTTGAGGATGTAGGCGTATTCGCAGTTGCCGTTGCGGATGTATTCCAGCGCGGAGAACTGGATGCTGAAAAAGTTTTCGCTGTGCGACAGGACGATCTCGCGGTCGGCACGGAATCCGGGCACGGGCGTCTGCTTGATCAGGAAATTGTTGAGCTGCACGGCCGGGGCATACGTCCGCACGCGGATGTCGCGGGGATCGAACCGGTTGAACCCGGCCACTCCGCCGAAGTACATCCTGCCGTCGCGCGAACGGTAATAGGCACCGTCGGAAAATTCGTTGCTCTGCAACTCCTCGTTGTTGTAATAGCTGATTATCCGGTTGTCGCCAGGGTTCAGCTGCGCCAGCCCCTTGTTGGTGCTGAGCCAAAGGTTGCCCGAGTCGTCCTCCAGGATACCGTGGATGGTGTTGTTCGGCAGCCCGTCCTTTTCGATATACCAGCGGAAACCGCCCCGTCCCCCTGCGGTGGGGCTAAGCCGGTTCAGACCGTAGCTCGTCCCGATCCAGAGCGTCGAGTCGCGCCCGGCGTAGAGCGACAGGATGTCGTTGCTGCTGATCGGATAATCGCCCGAGGAGGTCGTGTAATGGGTAAACTTGCCGCTGCGGGTGTCGAAGAGGTTCAACCCGCCACCGCGCGTTCCGACCCACAGCTTTCCGCCGCCGGCCGGGACGATCGCGAACACCGTATTGTTGCTCAGCGAGGTGGCGTCCTTCTTGTCGTTGACATAGACCCGCTGCCGCCTGATTTCGTAACGCCCGCCCGACTCGGCCAGCTGCAGCCCGATCAGCCCGTAGCCGTTCGTCCCGAGCCACACGCAGCCGTCCGACGGATCGCGGTAAATCGCATACACCGAACCGAAATAGGTGCCCGGGACGGGTTTGATGGACGAGATGCGCCCCGTGGCACACGAAAGCACATCGAGCCCGGCACCGTCGTGCCCGATGAACAGGTCGTCGCCGAATCCCCCGGCGAGGGCGTAGACGGAATTATTACCCAGTCCCCCGGATACGTCGTAGACCGCGCCCCGACTCCCGTCGGGACGCAACATGCCGATCCCGTTGCCTTTCGTGGCGACATAGACGTTCCCGCGGCTGTCCTCGCAGAAGGCGCGCACGGGGCAGTTCCTGTCGCCGAAAATCCGGCTGTTGGGAATCTTGTCGAACTGGATGCCGTCGTTGTATACCTGAAAGACGCCCTGCCCGTCGCTGCCGACCCACAGGATGTCCTGGCTGCCGTAGCAGAGCGAAAGGATGTTGATGTCGGGCATTTGCGACATCCGGTGGAACGTCCGCCCGGGCATGTCGCAGACATACATGTCCGGCGCCCCGGTCGCTATCAGCAGGTAATCGTCGCCGTATTGGGCGACAGCGCGTATCTCACGGGCCGGGGGGGGGAATTTGCCCACCGCCGCCAGCTCCCCGTCGCGGCGTTCGTAGCGGTAAATTTCCGCATCGGCCGTAACCAGGTAGAGCGCCGTCCGGCTGTCGAACACCGACTTGACCCCGCCTTCGGGGAAGAGCCCGACCTTTTCCCGCACCTCCATGCTCCCCGTCGCGGACAGCCCGTAACGAATCCGAACCAGCTCCTCCTGCACGGTATGCAGCAACAGGGTATTCTGCCCGCCGTAGTAAACGGCACGTATCTCCGAAGAGTTGAACTGCGGGACATTGAGTGCCGAAAGCCGGCCCAGCGCCTTGTCGTAGCAGGCGATGCCCCACCCCGTGGCGGCGCAGAAAATTGTGCCGTCGGCCGCGGCCGCGACCGAGAATACCTGCTCGGCCGTGGGGCCGTTGTCCTCGTAGCCGGGGTAGAAGCGTTCGATGCGGTCGTTTTCCACGTCGATGCGGTTGATCCCGTAGTCGGTGGCGACCCAGAGGATGCCCTTCGCCTCCTCGACGATGTTGCGGATGACGTTGTTCGAAATCGTATTCGCATTGTCCGGCGCGAACTTGTAAGTCCTGAAGCCGTAACCGTTGTAGGCATTCAGGCCGTCCCATGTCCCGAACCACATCATCAGGGTCGAATCCTGATAGATGCAGTTGACCGAACTGTTCGACAACCCGTCCGCGCTGGTCAGCGTATCGTACTTGAGGGAGGCCACGGCGGAAGGCACGGCAACCCAAACCGCCGCCAGCAACAGGAAAATCAACTTTTTCGACATAACGCTTCGCATGTTGTTACAAAGATATGTTTTTATCCGGAACCGCAAAATCACGCGGCAGGCCGTTTCCCGAAAAAAGCGGGAAGCCGGGGCGGATCATCCGCCCCGCCACAGAACGGGAAAGCCATGGCAGGGCGCGCCCTGCCATGACCCCGCGTATGTTCCGTCCGCGCAGCCCGCCTCCCTGCAGGCCGAATCCGGCCCGGAAACGGGGCGGACGGTTTCCTTAATAGCGTTTCGCGCCGTCCGTCCAGTCGTCGGTGCGGAACGGCCCGGCCGGAAGCCCGGCGCCGTTACTGAGGTTGCAGACCGGGTTGTTGGCCCAGGCATAGCGCACCCCGACGGGGAAACGCACCCCGTCCGAAGAGACGACGACCGTATTGCCTTCGATGACGGCCTTGGCGGCATGGAACTTATGGTCGGGGCCGGCGATATAGAACCCCCTGACGGGGCCGCCGTCGGAGGTCTTGAGCCCCTTGTCCGTGTGCGAAAAGTCGATGCGGATCGTGTTCCCCTCGATGCGGTAACCCTCGTATACGGGCCCCGAATAGGGAATCTGCTCACCATAGGTCAATGCCCGTGCCACGAGCGAGAGGCGCCGGCCGACCGCCGGTTTGTTTTTCGGATGGAGGTCGTCGCCGTCACCGACGTCGATGCACACGGCCAGCCCCGTGTTCTCAAGGCGGAGCGCATGTTTCTGCGCCTCGCGCAACTCGGCCCACTCCGACTCCTCGGGGCCTTCCTGTGCCTTCATGTAGTTGGGAAGCTGCACGATATAGAAGGGGAAGGCATACCCCCAGTGCTGCCGCCAGTCATGGATCATCAGCGGCAGCAGGTCGCGGTACTGCGCCGCGCGCGCCACGTTGGCCTCACCCTGGTACCAGATGGCGCCGCGGATGGCATAGTCCACGAGGGGGTTGATCATCGCATTGAAGAGGAACGTCGGGTAGTTGGGTTCGGTGGCGGTGTTGACCGGCATGTCGGGGGCGTCGCCCAGCCCCATCGAGACCTTGTATTTCCATTGCCCAGCCAGCGGGAGTTTCTCCGAGTCCGATTTGGCGAGGGCGATGCTGTTCGCATCGCCGAAGATGCCGCCCTTGCCGCCCGTATCCATCACACGCACGGCTACGGTCGCCTTGCCGGCCTTGACCAACGACGCGGGAATCTTATAGCTCCGGAAAGCCATGCAGCCCTCGGTATGCCCCACTTCGACGCCGTTGAAATAGGTGAAATCGTTGTCGTCTATGGCCGCAAGCGTGAGCGTCAGCTCCTTACCGGCCCAGCCGGCCGGGATCTCGACGTCCCTGCGCACCCACATAAAGCCGCTGAACCCGTCGAGGCCCTGATCCTGCACGAACCCCGGAACCGCGATCTCGCCCCACAACGAATCGTCGAACGAACTCTCGGCCCACACCGCTCGGCCGTCCTCGAACGCCATGTCGGCCTGCATCATCCGGAGGCGCCACTCGTCCATGTCGTCGTGGAACATCCTGTTACGCGCCTCCCGGGATTCGGGGATCTGCTTCACCTTCTCGACGCGGGGACGGAAATAGGGCATCTCGGACAGCGCTTCGGCGCTCGTCCACGACTCGGCGTACGTCCCGCCCCAGCACGACTCGATCAATCCGATGGGTATGCCCAGGTTTTTATAGAGTTCCTTGCCGAAGAAGTAACCCGTCGCCGAAAAGTCGGCGATGTGTTCGCCCGAGCACACCTGCCAGCCGCCGTGGCGAACCGAAGCCTCGCCGAGCGGCACCGGGCTGGTGGTGTTGTCGATATGCAGCAGGCGGATATTCCCGTAGGCATCGGCCTCCTTCATCTCCTGTTCGTAGTTCAGCACCCGGTCGGCAACGCGCATCTCCATGTTGGACTGCCCCGAACAGAGCCAGACCTCGCCGATCAATACGTTTTTCAGTTCGACGGGTTTGCCGTCCGAAACCGTGACCGTATAGGGGCCGCCGGCCACGGGGGTCGACACGCGCACCTCCCAGCCGCCCGATGCGGCGGCCGTCGCCGCGTAGGTCTTGCCGTCCCACGAAGTGGTGACTTTCACGGCCTTGCCGGGTTTGGCCCTGCCCCAGATTTTCACATCGCTCTGTTGCTGCAGCACCATGTTGTCGGTGAAGATCGCCGGGAGCGTGACCTTGGCGGAGAGCTGCAGGGGCAGCACGGCCGCCAGCAGGAAAAGTATTCGTTTGAGATTCATGACAGCTTCGGATTAGTAGACGAAATAGTTTTTGTCGGTACCGTTCACCTTGTTGATGGCCGACACGATGATCTTCTCCATGACCTTATAGCCCTCGCCGTTGGGATGGCATCCCTCGGGCGAATATTCCGGGAGCATGGCGTTGTCCTTGTCGGCCATCGCCGAGAAATAGTCGACATACTCCACGCCCTCGGCCGAGTCCGCATACTTCCTGAGCATCGCGTTGAGCTTAGGGATGATCTTCCCGGGCTCCACCTGCGGCCGCCAGTTGTAGCGCACGCACGGCGTGACGGAGCACAGCAGCACCTTTATCCCGTTGAAGCGTGCCAGCTCGCACATCGAAACGATGTTCTGGTAGGTATTTTCCAGGGCGATGTACCCGTTGTTCATCGCAATATCGTTCGTCCCGGCCATGATCGCCACGCACTGCGGGTGCAGTTCGATCACGTCCTGGCGGAAGCGCACCAGCATTTCCGACGAGGTCTGCCCGCCGATGCCGCGGCCCAGGAAGTTGTTTTTCTGAAAGAACTCCGGGTGCTGGTTGAACCACCCCTCGGTGATGGAGTTACCCATGAAAACCACGTCGGGGCGCACGTCGCCCAGCGTTTTGTTCACCTGGGCATAGGCCCTGAGCCCCGCCCAGTCCCGGTAGAGAAGGTCGGAATAGGCCTGGCCGAAAACAACGCCCGCCCCAAACAGGCAAAGCGCACATAACAAGATCAGTTTTTTCATTTCCGCAAAATATTAGATCGGTTCCACAAAGTTAAAAATTATCCGTCCGGAACGGCACTACGGGCTGCCCGAAGGCATCCCACAGGCAGCCGACGCTGCAATTCTTGAAATTATAGCGCAGGTACACGGGGCTGCCCACGTCGTAGTTCGAGACATAGAGCACCGTGGGGTCGGGGCGCCGGCGCACGGCCTTCGCGGGGCGGAACACCCCGTCGCTGCCGGCCAGTTCGAAGCCCTCGATCTCGCCCTTGACGAGGAACCCGCAGTCGCTGCCGTCGAAATGCACCCTCACGACACCGCCTTCGAGCACCTCCATCGACCTGAACCGCGGCCCGATGGTCTTGACCGCATCGCCGTAGCCGTAGTCCCGGCTCAGCGCCCAATAGGCCAGACGCCGCGCGATGGGCTCCTTCTGGCTGGGATGCACGTTCCACGTCTCGTAGTCGTAGACCAGGTCGTTGGTGCAAACCATACCCACGTTGTCGGTCATGTCCATCACCCGCGCCTGCTGCTCACGCACCAGCGCCTCGTTCACGTTCTGCTCGCCGTCCTCATGGGGTGCGATCTCGACGTAGTAGAACGGCTTGCGTTCGCCGCCCCACAACTCCCGCCAGTGGTCGATCATCGCCACCATCTTGTCGGCGTAACAGGTGCTGCGCCCGACATTCGAGCAGCCCTGATACCAGCAGAACCCCTTGATCGCAAAGTTATGCAACGGGTAAATCATCCCGTTGTAAAGGATTTCGACCGTATTCATGCCGCTCTGCCCCTCGCGCGTGGCGACCGACGCCGGGTCGAAATCGGCGAACCCGCGTTGCAGCGACGCCGGGAACCACGCTTCGATCCACGTGCCGCCGCAACTGCTGTTGATGATCCCCACGGGGACGTTCAGCGCCCGGCGGAGGTTGCGGCCGAACAGGTAGCCGATGGCGCTGAAGGTCTTGACGCTCCCGGGCGAGGCTTCGCACCAGGCACCCGTCACATCCTCCCGGGGACGAAGCCCGCCGTCGATTTTCACCGAGAAGAGCCGCACGTCGGGGTACTGCGCACTTTCGGCGATGATCTCCTGCGCATGTTCGATCGGGCAGTCGCGGCCTCCCTGCACGGGGATCTCCATGTTGGACTGCCCCGAACAGAGCCACACCTCGCCGATGAGGATATTCTTCAGCACGACGGGTTCGCCGTCACCGTCGCCGAGGGCGATGCTGCGCGGCTCGAACGAGGCGGCCGGGGTTGCGACCGTCACGCACCAGCGTCCCTTCTTGTCGGCCTGCGTCCGTACGGCGCCGCACCACGAGGGGGCGACACTGACTTCGGCCTCGGGCGCCGCCCAGCCCCAGACCTTTACGTTGCAGGACTGTTGCAGCACCATGTTGTCGCCCACGATGGCGGGCAGCTTGATTTTCGCTTCGGACGGCGTCCATGCCGCGCACAGCAGGAGCACCAGCGCACAAAACCTTCCCATACCCGCAATCAATCGTTATAGGGCCTTGCGACCAGTTTGTAGGTATCCTCCCCGAGCAGCGACTCGTCGATCTCGATGTCGACCTTCCGGGTCTCGCCCCGCAGCAGCGTGAAGTAGTTGTCGTCCATGATGACCGGCAATATCTGCTCCCCGGTCGAGGCGTAGACCGGCATGAGGCGCACGGCAAACGCCACGCTGCGGCCCCGGTTCGTGACGGTCGCGCGGATGATGCGCTTGCCGTCCACCGTTTCGGCTTTCGTGCGTACATCCAGTTTCGCGGGTTCGAGGTCGTTCAGCGCACGGTAGTCGCCCAGGCGGTTCGAACGCCAGTAGAAATTCTCCGAAAGCAGGTTCCCGGCATCGTCGGTCAGCCGCAGGCGGATGAAATGCACGGGCGAAAGTTCTTTGGCCGGGGTTTCCGGGCCGTAAAGCTCCATTTCGAAGAGCACCAGCTGCCAGTCGTCGTGGGGCGCCGTGCCCTGCAACTTGACATAGCGCGCCGTCACGGGGTCGATTCGTATCCGGTCGATGGGCGTGCTGGGCTTGCCGCTGGTGTAGACCGTCCGCCACTCTTCGGCGTCGTCCGACGCGAGTATCTCGTATGCTTTGGCCGCTTCGCTCTCCCACGTCAGGACGATGTCCGAAAACTCGGTGGGCGCGCCCAGGTCTACCATGACCCACTGCTCGCCCGGGCCGCCCGAGCGCCACGAGGAGCCCGTATTGCCGTCGGTGACGGACTTGGCGGCATGCGCGCCGTCGTTTTCCGACGACGAGGCGACGGTTTTCTTACCCCGTGCGAGGTTGCGGTCTTCGGGGAACGGCAGCGTCATCACCCGGGTCGCCGTATTGGGCAGCGACGACAGGGCGGCCCGCTGCGCATAGCGCTTCACCTCGCTGCCGTCCATATTGTAGACCGCCGCCGTGGCACGCAGGCCGTTGTAGGCCTCGCCGCTGGCGTTGACCACCTTGACCGTGTTGTCGGCGTAACTCCACTGGATATGCAGCGGTTCGCAGGCCTTGCGCACGCCCCAGTAGGCACCGTTCAGGTCGTAATAGTAATCGTAGGTCTGCCATACGAACGACGGGTAGGCCGACTGGCTCATCCAGGTCAGGATGCCCGAAGCGTCGTTCCACAGGTGGTGCTGCCACCCCTCGTACATCGCCTTGTTGACCTCGATGTTGAGCAGCTGCGCCTTGCGGCAGAAATCCTCCGCGCCCGCGGCCTTGCCGTAATTGTACTCCACGGCCGCGAAATAACGGGTCGGGCGCGCATTGCCCGCCGAGTTGCCGAAGAAATGCTTGTCCAGCATCCCGGGCGAAGCCGGCCACCGCTCGGGCTCGGGCATGAACTTCTTATAGCTCTCGTAGTTGGTGAAGACGGCCGAGCCGATCTCCGTGCGGAAGCCCCAGCCGTCGAGCTTGTGGTCTCCGTAGCCCAGCGGGTGGGCCGTGAAGTACCAGATCGGATGGGCGTTCACCCAGGGGCCGCTGCCCGAGAATCCGTACTCGCGCGAAATGGGCTGGTACCAGCGGTCGCCGCCGTCGAAGGCCTTGACATCCTCGCGCAGCCACTCGTTGAGCGGCGCCAGGGGCACGCCCTCGTTGTCGCCGCACCAGACGGCGATCGAAGGATGGTTGCGCAGCCGCTTGATTTTCTCCACGGCGTTGCGGTTGAAGGCGAACACGTCGTCCGGCAGGTTGGGATGCGAATTGAGCCAGAAATCATCGAAGACCATGATGCCGTAGCGGTCGCACGCCTCGTAGAACTCGTCGTCGGTCGTCGAACCGATCCAGTTGCGGATCATGTTGTAGTTCATCTCGCGGTGCAGGCGGATTTTGAGGTCGTACTCGGCGCCCCGGCAGCGGAGCATATACTCGCTCATGCCCCAGTTACCGCCCTTGCAGTAGATGCGCTCGCCGTTGACCGAGAGCTGGAACACACCCTTCACGAAGTCGTAGGAGTACTCCCGGATGCCGAACGTCACCGTCCGGCAGTCGGAAACCTCGCCGTCGACCTCGCACGTCAGCTCGCACGTATAGAGGTTTTGGTCGCCGTACCCGTTGGGCCACCACAGGGCCGGGTCGTCGACGGTCAGCTGCGGGAACTCGCGGGGGTCGACGCCCACGGTGCGCTGCTGGCCCGCCCCTATTTTAAATCGCTTCTCGAAGGTGATGTCGCCCGGGCGGATGACGCCCCTCACGACCCCGGTTTTCTCCTGCTGCGAGTGGTTCTTCAGTTCGGTGGTCAGCGAGACGACGCCCTGCTCGCGCGAAGGCACCCTGGTACGCACCCACGGGTCGACGAGCGACACGTCGCCCGACGTGGTGAAATACACGTCGTCGGTGATGCCGCCCAACAGCCCGGGGACGTAGGGCATCCAGTCCCAGCCCGCACTGGAAATATAGGTCGGGCTGGCATGATTGGCGATCGGGTTCGTCGGCACGCGCACCAGCACGGCCAGCACGTTGGGCGCGGCATCCTGCCGCAGCAGGTGCGTGACCTCGAACATGCCGCGATCCATAAACCCGTCGAGCGACCCCAGCCGCGCGCCGTTGAAATAGACCTCGGCCCCGCGGTTCACGCCCTCGAAGCAGATCCAGCGGCGCGCACCGGCGGGCAGGTCTTTGGTCGCGAACTCGGCCCTGTACCAGAAATTGCGGTCGTACTTGCACCTGTCCACCTTGTAGGCATTGTCGCCGAAGTTGGGGTCGGATTCGATCCCCGCCTCGACGAACGACGTGAAGGCCGCCCCCGGGACGACCGCGGCGACCCAACCCGAGGCATCGTAGCCCGCCCCGAGCATGGCTTTCACGTCGGTCACCTCGTCCTGCGCCCGGAGCTGCCATGCGGCAACCCGGCCGTCGCTGTTGAGCGACACTTTCTGCACAGCGGCTGCCAGGGGAAGGCACAGCAACAGCGACGCTGCGATCAACAGATATTTTTTCATTCCTTCGTTTTTTACAGATTATTCGCTCCCGCACGGCTTCAACGCCGCCGGTCATCCGGCACCGCACGGCCGCACGCACGCGAAGGGCGGCAACCCGCCGATGCAGGCCGATCCGGACGGCCCGGCCGGAAAAAATCCCGGCGACGGCGAAGTGAAACAAAAACGATCCACCGCCGTCGCCGGATTATCATACCGCCCCGGGTAACCGGCCGGTACGGCCTTCACAACCGGTTTTTACCAACCGGTATTCTGGTCGAGGTTCGGGTTCTGCGTCGTTTCGGCATAGGGGAACGGCCACAGGTAGAAGCGGTCGCTCCAGGTGCCGCGCGTCGACAGCGGGTCGTAGCGCACTTCGTAGTTGCTCCAATCGGTAGGATCGGTCGTACGCTTGGTCGCGTCCTTGAGCCCGACGAGCCATGCGCATTCGTTACCCCAATGCTCGCTCACACCGTCGATCGAAGTGTCGGTGATGAATTTCTTGTAATCGCCCCAGCGAATCAGGTCGACATAGCGGCTGCAATCCTCCAGCCACAGCTCGAAGCGGCGCTCGGCCTTGATGCCGTACTCGGCGTTATCCATATCCAGCGCGGGGGCGTCGGTCAGGCCCGCACGGCGGCGCACCTTGTTCAGCGCCTCCAGGCCCGAGATATTGGCCGTACCCTCGCCCGACATGCAGACAGCCTCGGCATAGAGCAGCAGTACGTCGGCATAGCGCATCAGCGGGAAGTTCGTCCGGTTGCCGTTGGTCTGGCCGCTTGCGAAACGCTCGGGAACCACGTCGTCCACATAGTCGTAGTATTTCATGCGGAAATAGCCCTCGTTCTCGAACAACATGCTCGACATGACGCCGCGCACGTCCTTGTTCAGGTAGGGGAAGTCGTGGTACACCTCGCTGTAAGTGGCGATGGCCGCACGGCGGCGCACGCTGTTGCCGTCGTGCTTGGCAAATGCATAACCGAACGTGCGGGTCGGGTTGATAAAGCCCCAGCCGTCGGAGGCGGTCGTCGTGTTGCCCGGCAGGTTGACCTCGTCCTTACGCCAGTTCATGTAGGCGCGGAACCAGTAAGGCTCAGTGCTCGTGATCGTCGTCATGTCGCCGTCGATGTCCAGCTCGAGCAGGAACTCGTCGCAGAAATCGGCCTCGGCACGGTAGAGCGTCAGGTATTCGTACTCCTCGCTGCCGTCGCTCCAGTTTTCGTTCTGGCTCTTGGCCAGCTGCATGTTCGTGCCGTAGCTCGACGGGCCCATGGTCGCGGTCTTATCCCAGAGTTCGTATTTGCCCGAGTTGATCACCTTGGCCAGTTCGACCTTGGCGTTGGCATAATCGTTCTGCCACATGTACCCCTGGCCCTTGTAAGCGTAGCAGGCTTCGGCCGTCCAGCGGCCGCCGATGGCTTTCTGGCCGCCCAGTCCGCTCTTCGAGGGAAGCACGGCAGCAGCCTCGTCGAACTGCGTCATGATCCATTTCCAGTTGTCCTCGGGGTTCGAGTTGCCGGGATAGAACGAATAGTTGATACCGTCCAGCACGTGATCCACGAGCGGGGCCGAGCCCCACAGCTGCGTCAGGCGCATCATCGCCCATGCACGCCAGGCCTTGGCCTCGGCGATCACGCGCTTGCGCTCGGCGGAACCGTCGTTGAGTTTGTCCACGATCATGTTGCATTTGTACATGATCTTGTAGAAACGGGTATACATCTCCTTGTAGGCGTTGTTCTCCGAATCGTCGATCATGGCCGACATGCGGTGGTATTCGGTACCGTCGTTCGGGCCCGAACCGCCCGGCCAGCACTCGGCCGTTTTGGCCGAGGTGGTTGCAATGTAGTGTACGCCCCAGTCGCCCATCATCAGGTACTTGGCCGTGACGTATACGTTCGCGATCAGCTGTTGGGCCGTCATATCGTTCGCCTCCGCATAGGTCTTGTCCACCTCGGTGACCCCGAGGTGCTCCACTTCGTCGAGACGCGCCTGGGAGCACGAAGTCGCCATCATCGCTCCGGCAAGCAGACCGGCTAATGCCAAAATATGCTTTTTCATAATAGTCATAATGTTTTTAGGTTAGAACGAAAGGTTTGCACCGAATGTCAGGGTCTTCGGGGTCGGGTAGTCGCCATTGTCCATACCGATGCCCGACGTACCGCTGACAGCTTCCGGATCCATACCCCAGTAGGGCGTGATGCAGAAGAAGTTGTCGAGCGAAACATAGACGCGCAGGCGCGAAATGGCGATCTTCTTCGTAAAGGACGAAGGCAGCGTGTAACCCAGCTGGATCTGCTTGATCTTGAAATAGGAACCGCTCTTGAGCCACATGCTCGAGTTTCTGGAAGCGGTATCGCCGATCGGATCGGGATGCGGGTATTTGGCCCCGGCGCCCTTCACGTCCCACGAATCCGTCCACAGTTCGGAGGGCTTGTTGGCCGAAGGCGTCAGGCGGGCGCCGTAGAGGCTCAGCAGGCCGCCGTGGCTTCCGCTGCCGAATACCGTCAGGTCGAAGCCCTTGTAAGCGGCGTTGAGGGTGATGCCGTAGGTAAAGTCGGGAATGGCCGAACCCAGGTACACCTTGTCCTTGTCGTCGATCGTGCCGCTCTTGTCCTTGTCGTAATAGATGGCGCTGCCGTCCTCGGGATTGACACCGAGGTATTTGTAACCGTAGTAGCTCCACATGGGCTGTCCCTTGTCGAAATAGACGAAATCGGACAGGTCGTTCACGATACGCGCACCTTCCATCTCCTTGACCTCGCTGCTGATGGTGGCAAGGTTGGCATTGACGCCGTAGGTGAACTCACCGACCTGATCCTGCCAGCCGAGTTCGAACTCGAAGCCGTGGTTGTTCACCTTGCCTATGTTCTTCGCCATGCTCGTGGTACCCGTCGCAAGGGGTGGCGTCAATGTAAGAATCTGGTCGACGGTATTTTTGTTGTAGAAATCCATCCCGAAAGTCAGCCTGTTGTTCAGGAAGCGTGCGTCGACGCCGACGTCGAACTGCCGTGCCGTCTCCCATTTCAGATCCGGGTTGGCCAGCACATCCGAAGGATAGACGGTGGAAACCAGCGAGCCGTTCATGGGGTAATAATCGCCCACGCTCATCGACGAGCTGTACATGAAAGCGCCCAGCGCGCTGATATTACCGTTGACACCGTACGAAGCGCGGAGCTTCAGGAACGAAATGATCTTGGGGTCGATATCGCGCATGAACCGATCGTTGGAGATCGTCCACCCGGCCGACACCGAGGGGAAATAGCCCCAGCGGGCTTCCTTCGACAATTTGGAGCGGTCGAAAGCGTCGGCGCGGAAATTGACCATGATGTTGTAACGGTTGTCGAACGTATAGCCGACACGGCCGAAGTAACTGATACTGGAAATTTCGCCTACTCTGCCGCCCACGCCTTTGGTCGCGTCGGTCGAAGCGAAGTCCAAGTGGTGGAAATTGCTGCTGCTGTCGGTCAGGCCGTTGGTCGAACCCGAAGTGAAGTTGCTCCACTCGTACTGGTAGGACATACCGACCATCGCGTTGATCGTGTGCTTGCCGAACGTGTTGTTGTAGTTGGCGAAGTTCTCCCACATGTAGAAGCGGTTCATCGTGGTCTTTCCGTCCAATTGCATCTTCGTGCGCGACGACACGGCGAAGTAGGTCGGCACGCCGTAGAAACTGTAATTGGTCGATTCGAGCCGGTAACCGACACGCGACGTGACGGTAAGGCCCTCGACGGGGGCGAAAACCAGCGACGACGCACCGCGCAGGGCGAAGTTCTTATGCTCGCCCGTGTTGCTGTAATAGTGGGTAAGCGGGTTGACCGCGTCCTTGGCGGCGAACGGAATGCCGACGTAATCGCCCTTCTCGTTCTTCATGAACATGTTGTCGCCCTGCTGTGCGATCAGCTCGGTCATGTATGCCGGCAGGTTGTCCTTGTCCCAGAAAGCGGGCAGCAGCGGATCCATGCCGTAGGGGTTGATGAACTGGTTGCTGTTGCCCAGATTGCTCACGCCGTCGCCGCTGTTCTGCGAACGCGAACTTTCGACCGTATTGTTGGTCGTGAAGGTGAGCCATTTCTTGACCTTGTAGTCGCCGTTGAGCTGGAAGGTGACACGCTTCAGCCAGTCCTTGTTGCCGTAGTACATACCGTCGTTGTCCATATACGACAGCGAAGCGTAAACCGAACCATAGTCGTTGGCCATTTCGACGCCGGCCGTATGGCGCTGGAACGAACCGTTGTCGCCGTAAAGCACGTCGAACCAGTCGGTATCGGTTTTACCGTCCCACGCGGACAGCGACTGGCTGTTGCCGGCGGCCGTCTGATAGGCCACGTACTGCTCGGCATTCATCAGGTCGGCCTTGCGGGCCAGCGAGGTGATGCCGTAGGTGAAATCGTAGAAGATGCGGCCGTCGCCCTTCTTACCCTTTTTGGTGGTGATAAGTACGACGCCGTTACCGGCCTCGACACCGTAGATGGCCGCCGAGGCACCGTCCTTGAGGATCTCCATCGACTCGATCGACGAGGGGTCGAGGTAGGAAATGTCCGACACCTTCAGGCCGTCCACCACATAGAGGGGCTCCGATGCGCCCGAATTGTTCGAGCTGAATCCGCGGATACGGATCGAGGGACTCGAACCCGGAGCGGCCGAAGAGGAGAGCACCTGCACGCCCGGGGCCTTTCCCTGCAGGGCCTGCTGTGCGTTCTCGACCGAACGCGATTCGAACACGTCGCTCTTCACTGAGGTGATCGAACCCGTCACGTCCCTCTTCTTCTGGACACCATAACCGATGACGACCACTTCGTCGAGCGTCTGGTTGTCCTCCTTGAGCACGACCTTCATATTCGTCTGTGAGCCGATCGCAACCGTCTGGGGTTCATAACCGATGAATGTCACCAGGAGGCTCTGGTTCGCCATAACGCCGTTCAGTGCGAAGGAACCGTCGGAACCCGTCGAGGTACCCTTCGTCGTCCCGTCGATCACCACGGCGGCACCCGCAACCGGATTCCCCTGTGCGTCGACGACGGTTCCGGTCAGATTGTGCGTCTGTGCAACAGCCTGACTGCCTGCGAACGGAGCGACAAGCATCAACATCACTGCTGCAAAAGCTAATTTCAGTAAGCTTTGTTTCATAATTTTAATCAATCATTAATGTAGTTCGTTGGTTGTCATTTCTTTGCTTCCCGCGGGAACGCCCGGTTCCCGGCGGATCGGTAGGTTTTACATCTTTTCAGTTTATGGCCAATTAGGTGTTAAGTTAATAAGTAGTTTATAATTAGGTATTTATGAATATCACAACACTTTTTACAGGGTGCAGTCGGAAACACCCGCCGCAGGAATCAGGGGTGTCAGCGTACAGGGTGTGCCCGTCGGGGCACACCGATGCACGCGGCATTCCGCACGATTATTCTACGGGGAGACCCTTATAGGCGCGGTACGTAGCGGCCAGGTCGGCAGTCCTCAGGAACACGTATTTCCGGCCGTCGTTGCGGGCCTCGATCTGCTTTTTGAGCTCGGACGCATAGGTGGTCACATCCTCGCTCGCCGTGCCGATCATGACCGACAGGAACAGCGGTTCGTCTACCGGGGCGCTGTCCAGCACCTTGTTCAGGTATTCGGGACGCGAATTGGTCGTACCGATATGGAAACAGTCGTTGTCCATGTGGTATTCGTCGGAACCGATGCCGCGCCAGTCGGTGCCCGCATAACCGCCTTCGAGGCAGTAGGGCTGTACGTTCCAGGCCACGGCTTCGCCGTCGACCATCTGCTTGAGGGTGTGCATACCGGCCTGCCTGAGGTAATGCCGCGTCAGCGAGCAATAGAACGAGAAACCGCTGTAACGGTCGGTCGTCGGGGAGCCGTCGCCCATCATGGCGCCCATCTCCTGACCGCCTTCGTTCATCACCTGCTCGTACCAGGTGAAAACACGCGGCGCGAGGTCTACGATGGCGGGGTTGATGATCCACGTCACGGGGACGTCGCCGTAGGCGGCCGACTCCTCGATCGTGTAGGGCATGTAGATCATCGTATGCAGCAGGTTGTCGCCGTCGGAGACGAGCATCGCGATATAAACGGTATTGGGCTCGGCCTTGAGCGCCTTGGGTTCGATGGGCGTACCCTGCACCGAGGGGAACGAAGACATGACGGTCATGTTCTCGACCGAAATGAACGGCACCATGAAATACCCGTATTCGGCGAAGAGCTTGTCGGCCTTCAATTCGTCCGTCCAGCCCATGATCTGGGTGCCGGCGGGGTATTTCTTGACGATGTTCTCGTAATATGCGCACTGGTCATGATCCTGGATGTCGAGGAAATAGGTGAACAGGCGGTTGGCAACCACGTAGTCCTTGTTGGCTGCGCCCCAGCTCTCCTGGAAATCGGTGGTCATGTGCGACCAGGTGAAAGCCACGTCGCGGTTGGCCGTCTCGAAATAGTTTTCCACGAGCCAGTCGACACACTCGATGTTGGTCTTGAACATCCCGCGCAGATCCCGGATCACCGGAAAATCGTACCCCTTCACCTCCTCGTAAAGGCGGGGTGAAACGATCAGGGCGTCGGTCTGTGCCGCGATCGTAGTCGCCGCCTCGATCGTGGCCTCGACCAGTTCGGGGTCATAGATGACTACGCCCTTGATATGCTTCTTATACTGCTCGACAAGCGCCGAGAACCCGGGGTTGGACTTGGTCGCATCGAGCGTGAGGGTCTCCTGCGGAATGTCCTTCAGCACACGGTCGAGCCAGAACTGCCCCATCTGGGCCATGTCGTGCGGGCCGGTCTTCCAGCCGCCGTGGTTGTCCTTGCAACGGCTGTTCATCACATAGATCTTCTGTTCGCTGTCGCGGTTGACGATACCCTGCAGGCCGATGGCAGCGACCTGCCCCTCGATATCGTCGTTTTGCAGGTCTACGATGACAAGCGATTTGGTCGGGATTTTGACTTTCGGATAGAGCCTGCCCGTCAGGTCGACGTCCGTGGCGGCGCGGCCGCAGCACGAACCGCCGTTCTGGCACGAAGCGAGCGTCATCAGACAAAGCAGGGAACCGAAACAATAGGTCAAAGTTTTCTTCATGGGTTTTAAGTAGGTTTTATTGGGATTTCTATTATAAGTCTTTGCGCAGGTTTTCCAGGATTTCGCCTACGGAGAGGTCGGCCCGGCAGATCACCTTGTCCGAAGCCCCGTAGTACAGGGCGATGCGGTCGCCATCGACCAGGTGGCCGTTGGTGAAGATGACATTCCCGAAGAAGCCTTCCAGTTCGTAGGGTTCCTCAGGCTCCATGACGGGCGTGCGGCTGCGCGCCAGCACCTTCGACGGGTCGGCGGCATCGAGCAGCATCGCCCCCAGGCAATAGCGGTTCGAAGCGTCTGCGCCGTGGTAGATCGTCAGCCACCCTTCGCCCGTACGGATCGGGGCACACCCGGCACCTATGCGGGCGCTGTCCCACATCCCCTTGCGGGTACGGGCCACACACCTGTGGTTTCCCCAGTGGCGGAGGTCGGGGCTCTGGGCGATCCAGATATAATTCCCGCCGATCTCGGGGCTGCTCGGGCGGTGCAGCATATAATATAGGTCACCTACCTTCTCGTCGAAGAGCGTGCAGTCCTTATTGTGCGGGGGCAGCACCAGCCCGTAATCGGTGAAACGGCGCCAGTCCGACGTGCTGCGCATCCGCACCGCCACGCCGTTAGCCGAGACGGCCGTATAAGTCAGGTAATACTGCGTCCCGATCTGCGTGACGCGGCAGTCTTCGATCCCGTACGCTTCGTAACGGTCGCTGCCCGTCAGCGGCGGATATCCCGCTTCCTCGCGGAAACGGATGCCGTCGGTGCTGCTCACAAGCCGCAGGTGGGACATCGTCGTGAGGAAATCCTCGCCCTTGTAATTGATGACCCTCGGATCCGAGAGGTCGAGTTCGGGGGAGGCGGCCGGGACACGCATCACCGTCACGTGGTTCTGCGCGTCGAGCAACGGGAAACTGACTTCCCCTTCGGCCTGTGCAGGGCGTTCGGCGACCCTGACCAGCATCCAGACCTTCCCGTCGTAACGGAATACGCCGGGATTCAGCAGGCATTCGATCTGCATCGAGGGTTGGCTCGGACACAAATCTTCGGGGCTCAGGATCGGGTTATGTGCGTAGCGCATGGTCAGTGGTTTTTTTGTAATTCAAAAGTAGATTATATTCCGCGCCGAATTGTATACAATACTACCAAAATGGTATAATCACAGGATACCCGCAAGAACCCGTGAATGTTCCATACGGACACATTAAATACTAATAATCAGCAACAAACAGTATGATTAAGGCACACCTCCCGCCCGAAAAATCCGTATACTCCCTTCCCCGGGCCGCTCCCGGCAGCCCCAAACCCTCCCGCCCGCACATCCCCGTCCGACGGC
>NZ_FR893438.1:34605-34783 GCF_000435435.1 Alistipes sp. CAG:29
GCCCGGCCGCCATCCCCGTACCCGCCCCCGAAACCACCCCCTAAGCCGGGGGATTTCACGCGTTTCAAGACCTCCCGCCCCGGGCAGGGGACACTCCCGGGCACGAATATCGACCGGGAGTGATAAAATAATGCCCGACAATGCTAAATTTTCTCATTGTATATTTGTAATTAGTTAA
>NZ_FR893439.1:0-12460 GCF_000435435.1 Alistipes sp. CAG:29
GATCCGCCGCGCTCGACGGTGCGTTCGCGCTCCGCCGAGACGATGTACCCCTTGCGTTCGAGGGCATGCAGCACGGCATAGTCGGCCCGCAGCAGGCGCCGTGCCACCTCGCCCGTCGGGATCCGCTCCCCGTCCCCGGCCGAGGCCAGTTCGAGGAGCGCTTCGTACTGCCTGGGCGCACGCCTTTCAAGCTTCTCGAAAGCTTCGTGCAACCGTCCTTCGTCGTGCAGCCCGGGCGCCAGGGCCACGTAGCACTCCGTACGGGGGCGGAACTCCTCTTCGGTAAACTCCTCCTCCGTGTCGCCCGAAGGCTTCATCAGCGACGGCAACCCCACGCGCATCACCTCGCCCGGCGTGCACATGTAGTATGCGGCGACCCACTCCCAGAAGGCCATTTGCTGCGCCGAGAGCAGGGGTGCGCCGTACAGGACGCGCTGTATGGGTTTGACGGTTTTGAACGGGGGCCGGCGGTCATGCACGCGCCATACGATCCCCGTGTAGAATTTGCGGGCGCCGAACTGTACGGCCACGGCCTGCCCCGCCTCGACATGCATCCCTTCGGGCACTGCGAACGTATAGGCGGGCTGCGCCAGCGGCAGGACTATATCGGCATAGAGGGGCATCAGGGTTTACTGATGGCTTGGAACCCCTTGCCGTAGACGCCCATCACCGATCCCACGGTCATGAAGGCTTCGGGGTCGATCGTCTTCACGAACTTGAGGATCATCGTGGTCTCGCGCTTGCGGCAGACCACCATCACGATCTTCGACTCCTTTTTGGTGTACCACCCCTGCGAGTCGATGAGCGTCACGCCGCGGTGGATATTGTCTACGATGGCCTGCGCCATCTTCTCATAGTCGTGCGTGACGATGAATACCTGGCTCGACTGCTGGTTCCCGGCCATGATCATGTCGACCGTATAGCCGAAGACCGCGGTCATCACGTAGCCGTAGATCACCGTGTCGATATGGAACCCCACGAGCATCGAGGAGCCGATGATCACGAAGTCCGAATAGATGACGATCTTGCCGTAGCTGATCGTGCGGTACTTGTTGATAATCATGGCGGCGATGTCCGTGCCGCCCGTCGAGCCGCCCTGCATGAAGCAGATCGCCACGCCGATACCCGCCAGGATGCCGCCCAGGATCACCGAAAGGATCCGTTCCAGATGGAGGAAATCCCCCTCGGGCAGCACCGACTGCCAGAAATTCAGCCCCAACGATATGACGCAGACGCAGAACACGGTCTTCACGCCGAAGTTCCATCCGATGATGAACCCCGCCACGAGCAGCAGCACGCCATTGATCAGGAAAGCCATCGTACCGATCTGGATACTTATGCCGGCCCAATGTTCCACGGCATGGCACAGCACGCGCGAAAGGCCCGTGGCACCGCCTCCGGTACCGTCGGCGGGCATGATGCATCCGATCCATGCAAAAGAGTACAGCATCATGCCGACCGTCATCAGGAAGTACTCCTTGAAGGTTTTCAGCACCTGCTCCATAGTGATGGGTTTCATAGCGACGGGTATTAGTGATTCGAGCACAAAGGTATAAAAATTTCGCCTTGGTATGCACCGCGCTCCTCCAATCTTTTTTCGAGCATCGCCAGCAGGGTTTCGTTGCGGATCAATCCCCAGTTGCGGCCGTAATGGTAGCGGGGCGGCGCCTCGCTGGCAAAGCGTTCGACGACCAGGTCGGGCCTCAGCCGCCGCAGTATCTCGACGAACAGGTCGATGTACTGACCGACCTCCCAGAAACGGAACCTGCGGGGGTCGGCATCGTACTGGGCGGCCATCGGCGTGCCGCGGAAAACCTGCAGCTGGTGGAATTTCACCGTCGTGAGTGGCAGCGAATTGATCGTTGCGACCTGTTCCAACAGCATTTCGTCGGTCTCGCCCGGCAGTCCGAGGATGAAATGCGCCCCCACGTGCAACCCCCTTTCGGCGGCCATCTCCACGGCCCGGCGCGCGCAGGCGAAATCGTGGCCGCGGTTCACGGCGCGCAGCGTCTCGTCGCAGGTCGATTCGATGCCGAATTCGACCGCCACGTAACGGTCGCGCGCTATCTCCGCCAGATAATCGAGCTTCTCGGCGTCCACGCAGTCGGGGCGCGTCCCGATGACGATACCCGCCACGCCGGGATATGCGAGGGCCTCGCCGTAGAGCGCCCTGAGCCTTTCGAGCGGGGCGTAGGTATTCGAAAAAGACTGGAAATAAACCAGGTAGCGCGACGCCGCACGGTAGCGCCTGCCGTGGAATTCGATCCCCTCGGCGATCTGCCGCCCGATGCTTTTGGCCGGTATGCAGTACGAGGGAGTGAACGCCCCGTTGTTACAGAACGTACATCCTCCCTCGCTTATCTTCCCGTCGCGGTTGGGACACGTGAACCCGGCATCGACCGAGATTTTCTGCACCCGCCCGCCGAACGTGCGGCGGAAATACCCCGAATAGGAGTTGAACCGCCTGTGGTCGCCCCACGCATACATGCCTACAACCCCCAGTCGGAAGCGTTATAGGTATCCTTCGGCGCATTGGGCACGTTGGCGAAGAAGGTAAACCCGGTAAGCTCTTCGATCTCCTTCACCGATCGCATGTCCCCGGCCTGCGGGTCGTGCCCTTTCCCCATGGCATGGCTCATCACGAAAGCCGCACACTGCAATTCGTCGGCGGCACAGTTCAGCACGGATTTATTCGTATTCCCCTTCTTGGTGCGCAGGCAAAGCGTATAGAACATCGTCGGCACATCGGTGGTGATGTTCCCGAAGCTCGTGCTGCGCTGCGGGGCGCTGTTCCCGTAGGAATCCGTCCACTTGTCATAATAAGCTCCGACCACCACATAGAGCGTATCGGCACACCAGTAGTCGTCGATCTTGTCCTCGAGGTTGTTCCACGCACCGTCGCCGGTGTTGAACGTCGAGCCGTGCTGCGCCGCGATATTGGTGTAATACGACACCTGCTTGTTCATGCCGCTCGTCCGCGAACGCTCGTAGTTGCCCAGCATATGCCCGCGGTTGTAGGGCGAGCCCATCGAAGCCTTCGAGCCCGAAGGCTGGATAGAGGACGGGATAACCGGATCGGGGCCGTAATTGCGGTTGCCCGAACTGCCGACATAACAATTATGGACAGGAGCCGCCACCCATACCGGACTGTGGTGCTCGGCACTGTAACATACCGTAAAGTTCCGGGCCTCATGCCCGTCGACTTTAAAATCGGGGCAAATATGGTAGGCGTAATGATAATCGCCGTTGTCCGCCTCGACCGGCAGCTCCGCCCAGCCCGCGTATTTCGTCCTGCCGTCCCCGCCGCCGGCCGCGGATGTGGCGAATGTCCCGACGGTGCTTCCGAAGGTCGTTCCGCCGACCACGACGCACACCGGAATTTGTACTCCGTCGAAGCGCTCAGGCCCGTAAGCCGGGCGCTCTTGGCGCCGGGTTCGGTCGCGACCGCCACGCGCTGCCCGTCGTCCGAGGTCGTCCCGTAGAGGAAATAAGCCTCGGACACCTCCTTGCCGCCCGTATATTCGAACGTGCAGGAGACAGTCGCCGAAGAGGCCGTCACCTGCGAACACTCCGGCACCCCGAACCTCGGGTCGTCCGGCAGCACCGGGTTCTCCCCCGTTTTGACGACGACCGGCTTGCTCTGCATCCGGCCTCCGCTCCCCATGTCCACATAGGCGTAGATCAGGTACGACGTCTCGGCATCGAGCCCCGTCAGGCGGCAGGACATCACCTGCCCGTCGACCGTCACGTCGGTCGTCTCCGTGAAACTCCCCGTATCGTCGGAGCGGATCGGCGCATAGGCGAATCCCGCCTGCGCCGAGGAAAGCACGCCGTCGCCGAATTTCGTCCGGCACGACACCTCCACGGTCGTCCCCGAAACCCCGGCCTCGGGTGCGTAGAACCATTTGGTCTCCTTTCCTGTCTCTTCGTCGTTGCAGGAGGCGAAAAACGCCGCCATCCCGGCACACAAAACTACTAAAAATCTCTTCATGCTATTTTTTGGTTAACAATCCCTCATTTTCGAATCGATCCAGATGGTTACCGGGCCGTCGTTCACCAGCGCCACCTGCATGTCGGCGCCGAATTCGCCCGTCATCACCTCCCGCCCCAGAAGCTCAGCGACACGTGCCGCGAAACGTTCGTACATCGGGTACGAAACCGCCTCGGGCGCCGCCTTGATATAGGACGGGCGGTTGCCCTTGCGCGTCGAGGCCAGCAGGGTGAACTGGCTCACGACCAGCACCTGGCCGCCGACCTGCCTCACATCGAGGTTCATCACCCCCTGTGCGTCGTCGAAGATCCGCAGGCGAACGAGCTTGCCCGCCAGGTATTCGACGTCCTCGTCCGTATCGTCCGCGCCCACGCCGAGCAGCACCAGCAGCCCCGCCCCGATCTGCGACCGGAGCTGGCCGCCGATCGTGACGGAAGCGCTCTTCACACGTTGTATCAGTATGCGCATACTCCAGGCAGTCAACGGTTTTCGAAATAAGCCCACAGGTTGTCGTCCGCAGGCACGGGCGCCGTGACCGCCACGGGCTCATGGCGCACGGGATGCTCGAATTCGACGCTCCGCGAGTGGAGCGAAATGCCGCCCCCGGGCAGCGAACGCCGGGCGCCGTATTTCAGGTCGCCGCGGATCGGGCACCCGATCTTCGACAGCTGGGCGCGTATCTGGTGGTGGCGCCCCGTCAGCAGCTCCACCTCCACGAGCGTATAGTGCGTCCCCGCGCCCAGCGTCGCATAGCGCAGCCGCGCCTGCTTGGCGTCGGCCTTCGGCGCATCGCAGGCGCGCGAACGGTTGGCACGTCCGTCACGCAGGATGTAGTGGCACAATTCACCGCTCAGCGGATCGGGAGCCTGCTCGGTCAGCGCCCAGTATATCTTACGGATACGCCCTTCGCGGATCATTTCGTTGAGCCGCGTGAGGGCCTTCGAGGTCTTGGCGAAGAGCACCGCGCCGCTCACCGGACGGTCGATCCGGTGCACCACGCCGAGGAACACCTCGCCGGGCTTCGCATCGCGGCGTTTGATAAAGGCTTTGATCTGGTCTTCGAGGGCACTTCCGCCCGACGGGTCGGGCTGCACCAAGTCTCCGCAGTGTTTGTTGACCACCAGCAGGTGGTTGTCTTCGTAGAGAATATCTTCCGGTGTAAACATGTTCGGGGTATTGAGTCTGACGGTTCCCTCTCACAGCACGAACGTGAAGGGCAGCAGCCGTGCCGCCGTATCCACGACGGTGGCCGTACCGTTTCCGCTCATGATGACCCGCATGGGCGAGCCTTGGCGGCGTTCGACATCGACCATCACCTGCCGACACTGGCCGCAGGGGTAGCACTCGCGCGCGGAGGGATTCGAAGCGATGGCCAGCGTCTCGATCGGGTCGTCGGCATAATTGGCCTGCGCGTAGAACATCAGCGAACGTTCGGCGCAAAGCCCCGCCGGATACACCTCGCTCTCGAAATTGCTTCCGTAGAGGATCTTCCCGCTGCGCAGGCGCGCCGCCGCCCCGACCCGGAAGTGCGAATAGGGCGCGTGGGCGTTCTCCGTGGCCCGCTGGGCCTCCGCGACCAGCCGGCGGTCGGCATCGGACAGCCCGGCGAGGGCCGCATAGTGCTCGTAATTGAAACAGAACTGCTTTTCCATAACTCCTCCTGTTTTTAGGGGCAAAGTAAACAAAGATAATATAAATTTCGCAATCGTCCAACAACCGGGGTGTTTTTCCCGCCGCGGAGCGCATCTCCGGGGACGACGAAGAGGATGCCCCTCGGGGACACCCTCTTCGACATACGCTGCCGGACGGCTATTCCAGCACGAATTTCGCCTGGACGTTGTACTGCAACTTGATGGTCTTGAAGTCGAGCGGCTCGTCCGCTGCGGCATCCTCGGCCAGACCGGCCGCCTTGGCGCTGCGCATCACGGCCATGTTGTCGTAGAAGACCGGCATCACGTTGTTGTTCGAATCGTAGATGTAGAAGCATTTGCCGACATTCTGCCCGATGGCCTGGGCCAGCGTCTGCGCGCTCTGCTTGGCATTCTGCATGGCCTCCACGCGCACCTGTTCCTTATACTGGTCGATCTTCGAATGCGACACCTTCAGGATCGAGACATTCGAAATCCCCAGGTTGTCCAACGCCTGCCACACCTTCGAGACCTCGGCCGCCGACCCCAGCTGCAACTGGTACTTGGCCGTCGCCACCGACGTGTTCTTCTTGAAGAACTCGCTCGACAGGTTTGCCACCTTGAGCTGCTTCTCGACGTTCACACCGAGCCGCTTGAGCGCCGCGATCATGTCGCGCTGCTGGCTCTCGACCGAAATCTTGCCTTTCGAGTCGCGTTCGTTGATGATGACCGAGAGGTAGAACTCGTCGGGCGTGATCTCCTTCTCGGCGCGCCCGTTGACCTGAATATAGCTGGGGAATGCCTCCTGCACCTGTGCCGCCGCGGGAAGTGCCATCAGCGCCACCGCCGCAATTAAAATCAGTTTTTTCATGTTTTCCGTTTTTTTAGGTAACTGTCTTGCAAATAAAACGCCAAAACCGCAGGATACTGCATCGCCCCGGTCTGTTTTTCCGGACGCGGCTCCCTGCGCGGCATTAATAAAAACGCCGCACGCCTGCTTTTATTGCCATCTCGGTTTCTCCGCCCGGACGAAAAAGATCCCGGGAGCGGCTTCCGGGTCACCTCCTCACCAGCTTTACCACGTTCTCGACATGGTGCGTATGGGGAAACATGTCCACGGGCTGCACAGCCTCGACGCGATAATCGGCGTCGAGCAGCGCCAGGTCGCGCGCCTGCGTAGCCGGGTTGCAGCTCACGTAGACGATCCGCTCGGGCGCGGCACGCAGGATCACCCCGATGACCGGTTCGTCGACGCCCGCACGCGGCGGGTCGAGGATGACGACGTCGGGGCGGCCGTTGGCAGCCACGAATTCGTCGCAGAGCACCTGCTTCATGTCGCCCGCATAGAAAGCCGTATTGCCGATGCCGTTGATTTCGGAATTGATTTTCGCGTCGGCGATCGCCTCAGGCACATACTCGATGCCCACTACGCGGCGGCAGTGCGCGGCGCAGAAATTGGCGATGGTGCCCGTACCGGTATAAAGGTCGTAGAGCACGTCTTCGGGTTTCAGGTCTGCGAACTCGCGCGCCACCTTGTAGAGCTCGTAGGCCTGTTCGGAATTGGTCTGGTAGAACGACTTGGGGCCCACCTTGAAACGCAGCCCCTCCATCTCCTCGACGATATGGTCTTTGCCCTTGTAGCACACCGGATCGAGGTCGCCCACCGAATCGTTGAGCTTCGTGTTGACGATGTAGCACAGCGAGGTGATCTGCGGGAACACGGCCGCCAGATGGTCGAGCAGCGCCGCGATCCGTTCGCGGTCGTCCGCACCGAAGACCACGGTCACCATCACTTCGCCCGTCGAGGCCGTGCGGACGATCATGTTACGCATCAGCCCCGTATGCTCGCGGGCATTGTGGAACGTATAGCCGTTCTCGACGCAGAAACGTTTGGTCTCCATCCGGATGTCGTTCGACGGGTCGGGCTGCAGCCAGCATTTGCGGATGTCGAGCACCTTGTCGAACATGCCGGGGATATGGAACCCCAGCGCGGGCGCAGCGCCGATGTCCGCACCGCCCTCGACCTCCTCGCGCGTCAGCCAGCGGCGGTCGGCGAAGGTGAACTCGAGTTTGTTGCGGTAGAACTGCGTCCGGGCAGACCCCAGGCACGGGGCGATTTCGGGCAGGGCGATCTTGCCGATGCGGGCCAGCTGGTCGCGCACCTGCCCGGTCTTGAAGCGCAGTTGCTCCTCGTAGGGAAGGTTCTGCCACTTGCAGCCGCCGCAAACGCCGAAATGCTCACAGAAGGCCTCGGCGCGCAGGGGCGATTTCTTCACATAGCGGACGACGAACCCCTCCATGAACCGGCGGCGTTTGGAGCGTATCTGCACATCCACCACGTCGCCCGGCACGGTCAGCGGCACGAACACCACCACGTCGTTCCAGCGTCCCATCGCCTTGCCTTCGGCGGCGAGCGTCGTTATTTCGAGCCCCTCGACGAGGGGGTAATTTGCTTTTTTTCGGGCCATAATCCTGATTTTGCCGCAAAGATAGTGCAAGCCGAGCGCAGATGCAAGCCCCGCTTGCAATATGCCGAGGCGCCGCCTGTCTAAGCCGAAATTCCTTTTGAGGCAAAGATAGTGCAAGCCGAGCGCAGATGCAAGCCCCGCTTGCAATATGCCGTCACGCGCCCTTTTCCCTCTTCCTGCGACCCCGCTCGCGCACGCCGCCCAGCCAAAACCCCAGGGCGAACGGCCCGCCGATGAGCACCACGAGTGCCAGCACCACATACAGCAGCACCTTGCCGACCAGTCCCGGCACGGCGTCGAGCGTCCTCTGTACCACGCCGTCGGCCGACTCGCGCAGCTGGTCGACCAGCGCCTGCCGCTCGGCGGTCACATACCGCTGCAACTCGTCGCGCTGGCGGTCGAAGTTGGCGAAGGCGTTGTCGAGGCTGTAATTCATCGTATATATCAGCTGCGTAACCTGCTTGTTGAGCTCCTCCAGCACCTTGTCCGAAATTTCGGGCAGGTGCTCCGCGACGACCACGATCCGGGTGAAATTGCGTTCCAGCGAGTCGAGGCGGGCCCCCACCTCCAGGCGCATACTGTCCTGCTGCAACTGCATCGCGATCAGATCCTTCGACCAGCCGACGCTGTTGGCCAGCTGCTGCGTCTGGCCGCTTACGCGGTCGTTGACGTCGGCCAGCACTTCGGCGATCGACCCCGTGGCATAGGCATGCTCGATGCCGTTCGCACGCAGGAATTCGATCCATGCGAGGGTCGTATTCGAACCCTCCATCTCCCCGTCGGCGGGGTTCTCGCGTACATAATCCGCCACGAACCGTTCCATCAGGCCGTAGCGGTCGACCGCCAGCACCTGCCGCGCCAAACGTGCCGCCCGGCGGTCGAGCCGTGCGGCGGCATCGCGTGCCAGGTCGCTCTGCGCCCCGAACAGCAACGAGTCGGGCGCAGCCGCAAAACCTTCGTCCATGCGCCGGCAGAGTATCCACATGTCGGCCAGCGCCACGTCGGGAATACCCTGCATGGCGGCCGAAACCCCGGCCCGCGTGGCACGTATCTTCCACCTCACGGCTGCCACACGCGTCGCGATGTCGGGCGCCGCAGCGGCGATCGAGTCGGCCGTACGCGACACCTCCGAGGCCATGTCGTAATAGAAACCGCGCGTCATGGTGCGGATATTCATCTCCTCCTTCGACAGCGGATCCCCCGTCGCCACGGCCACCTTCAGCAACGAACACCCCGTGAGCGCCAACACGGCGAACAAGGCTGCCGCAGCCATGCAAAGCGTATATCTGTTCATTTTCATACCCGTCCTCCCCGCAACTACCGATCCATTCTCCGCTCCATTTCCCGGATATAACGCACCGCGACGAAATGCCCGGCCTGCGGCATGTTACCGTGGTCGAAGCCGTCGAACTCGCAGATCCGCACGTCGGGATGCCCCGCCACGCGCATCATGCGCCAGAAGTAGGCGTTCTCCTCGTAGCGCCCCAGCATCTCCCGCTCGCGGTCGCCCGAAAGGATCAGCATCGGGCGGCAGTCGGGGCGCACGTAGCTCAGCGGCGCCATGTCGTCCACCAGCGGCTGCGTATCGGGCAGCCCCAGTTCACGGCGCCGTTCGAAATGCGTCACCACCTGCCCGCTGTAGGGGATCAGCGCCACGAACGCCGTATCGGGGTCGATGCCGTAAGGCTCCAGCCAGCGCTTGTCCAGCCCGATCATCGACGTGAGGTAACCCCCTGCCGAATGCCCGGCCACGAACACCCGCCCGGGGTCGCCGCCGTACGAGGCGATGTGCTTCACCACCCATGCCGCCGCTGCGGCCGCATCGTCGACACAGTCGGCGACCTTCACCGCCGGCGAGAGGCGGGGGTCCNNNNCCGCCGGCGAGGGGCGGTACCCCACGCCCACCACGGCCAGGCCCTTGTCTTTCAATGCCTCGGGGATCTCGCGCTGTCCGCCCGTCAGCCCGCCGCCGTGGTACCACACCACGGTCGAAAAGCCGGTTTTTCCGACCGGATAATAAATATCCAGCCGGCACATCGTGTCGATGTTCCCATCGCCCGCGGCATCGCGGTAGGCAATGTCCTTCACCGTCTTATAGGCGCCTTCCTGCGCCACCGCCCCCGTGCCGCACACGGCCAGCACGAAGAACAAAGTAACCAATCGTTTCATCCCAAGAGAGTTTATTCGGGTCATAAAGATAGGTAAAATCCCGCAAAAAGCACTATATTTGCAGGAAATATACTCCGCTCAGACAGGCAGACAGCCGGCATCCGGCCCGCACTGTCTTTCCGGAAACAGGAACCGCAAAAAAACGCCAGCACCATGAAAATAGCCTGCCTGCAATTCAATCCTATCCAGGAAAACACCTATGTCGTCTGGGACGACACGCTCGAAGCCGTCGTCATCGACGCCGGCAACAGCAACCCGCGCGAGGACGCCGCGCTCGACAATTTCATCGCCGAACACGGGCTCCGACCCGTCCTGGCGGCCAACACCCACGGCCACTTCGACCACACGCTGGGCGTCGCCCACCTCAAAAAACGCTACGGCATCCCGTTCGCCATGTCGCTCAAGGACGCCTTCCTGCTGGACAACGCCTCGACGAGCGGCAGCATCTTCGGCGTGCCCGTCGGCGAGATGCCCTCGGTGGACACCGACCTCGACACGACGCCCGAAATCCGTTTCGGGCACACCGTCCTGCGCGTGCTCCGCACGCCCGGCCATACGCCCGGCCATGTCGCGCTCTACGAACCGCAGTCCAAATCGCTCTTCACGGGCGACACGCTCTTCCCCGAGTCGATCGGGCGCACCGGCCCGCGAGTCGATCGGGCGCACCGACCTGCCCGGAGGCGACTATTCGTGGATCATGCGCTCGATCCTCGACATCCTGCTCCCGCTGGGCGACGAGGTGCACGTCTACCCCGGCCACGGGCCTGAGTCGACCATCGGCCACGAAGTGCTCTACAACCCCTTCATCGTCGAAGTGTTGAACGAGGAAGTGAACTATAAGGATTAGCCCGCCATGAAACTGCGTATTGCGATCACCTGTCTTTCAGCCTGCCTGCTCCCCGCCCCGGCACTCCGGGCGCAGGATTCCCCGCGCGTGGCCTGCTACGACCTGACCGTGCGGATCGACGTGCCGGAGAGGCGGGTCACGGTCGGCGGGTCGTTCGATGTCAATTTCCTCGGCAGCGACTCGATCGCACTGGTGCTGTGGCGCCACGCCCGTATCGACACGATGCGCTGCGACGGCCATGAAGCGGCCTACCGTTTCGATACGCTCGCCCCCGCACCCACCCGGTTCATTCCCGACGGACGCGCCCTGACCCTTTACCGGCCGGCCGGGAGCCCCGACCGTTGCCGCATCGGCACCCGCTACACGCTCGACATGCACGAGGTGCAGGGCCCCGCAAAATCGTTCAACGACCGCTGGATCGAGATCGGTTACTATACGGGATGGTATCCCGTCTGCAACGGCACCTCGGCGGATCGCTCGCACCTGCGGATCGGCATTACCGACGGCTATACGGTGAGCGGATCGGGTATTATTTCCCGCACGGACGACGGCATGTGGGAGATGGATCAGCCCTGGGAGGGTTTCGACAATGTCATCCTGGCCTCGCCCGTGCTGAAAACCCGCCGCATGAGCGACAACGGCACCACCATAGAATTCATCTACACGGATTTTCCGGATGCCGACGCCGAATCGGCGCTGAACTGCAGCTACGACGCCTTGAAATTCTTCCGGCGGCTTTACAAGATCGCGGAAGAGGAAAATACCTATATAAAGTTCTCGCTTTCAGCCTCCGGCACTTCGGGCGGTTACAGCCGCAAAAACTTCATTACGCTCAATTCCGGGTCTTTCAACGAATATATACTCAGAAATACCGCCCATGAAATCAGCCATTTCTGGTGGAACAAAGCCCCTGTCGAGTCCTGGCATGACTGGCTGAACGAATCTTTCGCCGAATTCAGCGCCCTGCAATACCTGCGGCACGCCCGCGGCGAAGAGGCCTACGCCAAGCGCGTCGAAATGTACCGCGAAAAGACGCGCCGCATCCGTCCGATCTGGGGGATCGACCGGGCCGACCGCGAAGCGCACACCGCACTTTACGAGAAGGGATCTGTCCTGTTGGCCGACCTGCTCGTCCGGGTGGGCGAGGAACCCTTCTTCGACTTCCTGGCGGCTGTGATCCGGGCCCGCATCGCAGACACCCCGGCTTTCCTCGACCTCGCCGAAACCCGGTTGGGCCTCGAAAACCGCAACTGGATCGAACAACGATTAAAACAATAAAACCCGGAACCGACCTTGAAGACACTGATCCATAAAATCCTCTATAAAACCCTGCCGCTCGAAGGATACCTGCGCGCCG
>NZ_FR893440.1:0-1163 GCF_000435435.1 Alistipes sp. CAG:29
GAGCGACAACCCGATCGTGGTTGCGTATACGTTGAAATAATCGTAAAAACGCCCGGACAGAAGACCAAATAAGAAAGCATATGAAGCAACTAACAGCCACAATTATAACCGCCCTATTCTGCGCTGCCTGCGGAACCACGCAACTAAAAAACAGCTTGGCTTTGGAACTGTCCGATGTAGACGCGATTCATATCATGCCCGGCACTCCGCACCCGATCCGGGCCGACAATGCTAAAATCATCAGCACGGCTGAATTGCTCGATATGGTCAGACAGGTCGATTACATAAAGTTGGATTCATCCGAACCCATCGGCGTAATAGACAAAATGATCGTTACAAAAGACAAAATTTATATATTAGACTGCTATACCGCACAGCAGATCTTCGTATTCGACAAAACGGGCAACCTGTTGTTCCGCATCAAGAACAAAGGCAGGGGGCCGAAGGAATACCTGAGTGTCGCGGATATGCAGGTAGACACCATCCGGAATGAAATACTTGTAAATGACGCACTGGCCCGCTCCTACCTTTATTTTTCCACGGATGACGGGACATTCCTACGGCGGGAAAAGGGAATAGCGAACTGCTATTTGGCACGTATCGACAGCCTATCCATAAACCTTCAAATTCCCGGACAGGATTTCAACGACGACGAGAACTGGGCGATTCTCGTTTCCAACAAAGACTCCGTCCTTTACAAAGGATTCGCCCCGACACCTCTGCAAGACAACAATTTTGCAGTCAACAGTTTCACTTATGACTACGATGGAACCCTTCTCTATACTCCGGTCTATTCCGATACGGTTTACCAGTTCACCACCGCTTCCGTCGTAAAACCGGAATATGTGATCTGTCAGAAAAAGAGTGTATGGAGGCGTTATGACGAAAAATTATCTCCACAGGAAGTCAATGATCTAATTAAGGAAAACAATTATACAAGGTATGGCGGTAAATTCCTTGCTACGAAAAGCCATGCATCCTTTGAGATCGGCCATAAATGGAATAAATATATAGTCGCCAAACCCTATTTCTGGGATAAGAAAACAGATGCCGTTTATGTATGGGATACTACGCAAGGTGCGGATACAAGTTTGGTCATTCGCGATATTATCCAGCAGCCGATAGCCGTCTACGGCGATACGTTTTTCGGCACCTGTTCTCCG
>NZ_FR893441.1:0-527 GCF_000435435.1 Alistipes sp. CAG:29
TCGTAATGATTTTCGACCATAATTCCGTCGATGAGAAAAACTGTATGATGGTGTTTGTCTTCATCGATCCGAATTCCCCATTCACGACATAACAACTCGTCCGCTTCACGCTGTCGACCAAAAAGCCAGATATCGATATCGCCACATTCCCGATGTTCGGGACACGGATAGCAAAAGCTCAGTCCATACCCTTTCAAGAGCATCAGCGAAATGGAATGGGAAGCATAGAATTTTGACAATCCAGCCAATACTTTTTCCTGTTTTCGATAACGATCTTCAATTTGTTTGACATTATAGGCCCATTGCACACGCAAAGACAATGGTAAATATTCCATTGCATGCAATTGCCGCAAAGCATCCCAGATCAATGCCCCCGTCCCCTGTCGAACAGCCAAACGATAAAGTTCACCCCATTGGAGTTTAGCCAATTCCGGTAAAATTTCTCCCGGGCTTTCAGTTCCTAATCCTATCCTTAGTAAGGAAAAATATATTTTCTCGTCACGGGTCATTTATCTTCCCTTATACAT
>NZ_FR893442.1:0-4646 GCF_000435435.1 Alistipes sp. CAG:29
ACCTGCTCCGTCGGTTTGGACATTTAGTTCATGTTGTTACTATGCCGCCGTTTTCATCTCCTCAGGCATCCGGATATCGGGTTCGATATCCGGGTTCATAGGAATAATCAGCGGCTCCAGGGTGGGTTCTATAGCGGGCGTCTCGTCCGGCAGCAGCTCGGGCATCTCCGGTTCGGCATCCGGTGCCTCCTGCATCGAAACCGCCATCTCCTCGGCCTCGGCTTTTGCCTGCAAGGCGTCGATCTGTTCCTGAAGACGGGCTTTGCGACGCTCGTAGACTTTCAGATACTCCTGCTGCACCTTCTGGCTCTGCTCCGAGAAGTTCATATCCGCGAAGCGGCACATCATTCCCGTCAGAAGCGTTTCATCCGTACATCCGTACTCCGGAGCCGCCGAGCGGAAATAGTCCACCAGATAAGCGCGGACCAGCGCCGCCTGCTGCTTGGCCGTAATGCGTCCCGCAGCGGCGAATTGTTCCCGGTCGGTCAGGTAAGAGCCCTCCTTGGGCCGGAAACCGCACTGGCGGAGTTTCGAGTCGCTCATTACGCGCTGCATCACGGCATAGTAGAACATCTGCTGCTCCTCTTTCTGCAAGGGCTTGTTCGCAACCTTCACATCGAGAAAGACCTGCTTCATATCGGTCGTGATATGCTCGTAGCAGATTTCCCGGTAACGACGCTCCTGTTGCAACAGCCCCTCCAGCGGCGAAGGCGGAACGACGGTGACGAAGACCTTATGCTCATCGTCCTGCCCCTCGTTTACCGTCACTTCCCGCTCTTCGTCCTCGATCTCTTCGTAGCGGAGCTCGATATCGAGGTTGCCGATGACGGCATACTTGCGCACCCGTCCTTCCGAGATGTCGAACTCCAACCGCTGAGTTTCTTCGGCAAACGCCGCCATTTCGGCCTCGTACTCCTCCTTAGCCTCAGTAAAATCCTCTTCTGACTCGAACTCCTCGGCTTGTGGAGCGTCGGGCATCTGAGGGCCTTTATCGTAGTGATAAACGCTGTATTCCAGCTCTTCGACGTGATAGCCCTCTTTCTCAAGAGCTTCGAGTACTGCGGCAGGCGTTTCGCCGTCCGTAGCCAGCGTCGTACGCGGGTCGTCCTTCAGGAGTTTCACGGCTTTCTGTACCAAAAACTCGTTGTTCTTGCGGATCATGCACTCGCGGTTTTGACAGCCCGCGCAACCGCCCGTACATTCGTCCTTAAACAACACCTGATTGGCCGTGTTGTGCTGGCAGGAAAGGCACTCCGTCTTATCGAAGTTATAGCTTTCCAGCTTGGTCATGTAACGCTCGTAGAGACGCCGGGCGATCTCCTTGATCCGCGCCGTCTTCCACGAGTTGTAGCACCCCTCGGCGAAATGATCGTCGTAGACCTCCTGCTGGATGTCGGCCGGATATTTGGCGATCTCCGTGGCGACACCCACCGAGATATCCTCCCGGTCGAGCATCCCGGCCAAAGCGTCGATCAGTTCGCAGAGTTTCAGTCGCGAGCGGATGTAGGCTTCCGACTTGCCGAACTTGCCCACGAGGCTCTCGATCGTATGCCGTCCCGACTGCAGGGCCCGCTTGTAGGCGGCGGCCTCCTCGCGCGGCCGCACGTCCTCGCGCTGCAGGTTCTCCGTGATGGCGGCATCCTCGGCCTCGGCGTCCGACAAATCCCGTACCAAGGCCGGGATGAATTTCAGATTCGCCATGGCCGCGGCCCAGTAGCGGCGCTCGCCGTAGACGATCTCGAAGCCCTCGTCCTTCGGACGCACGCAGATAGGCTGCAGTACGCCCGACTGTTTGATGCTCTCGGCAAGTTCCAGCAGCGTATCTTCGCGGAAGTTTTTGCGGGGATTGTAGGTCGAATTGACGATCTTGTTCAGATCCAGCAGCCGGACATCCGTCTCGGGATGGGCTGCCGGTTGTTCGGCAGGACTGGTTTCTGCGACAGGATTCACAGCTCCGATATCCGTTGCCTGCGGTTCGGCGGGTTTCATGTCGGGACTCCCGGCTGCAACCGGGTCTTGCGCTTGCGCCGCAACGGCCTCGGAAACGGCCGGCGTCCGAACTGCGGTCTTACCGCTCTGCTTCGATTTCGAATTTGCTTTCGCAGTCTGCATAACATGTAACAGTTTTTACCGTGTGTCTCACGTGTTTTCTGCTCGCACGAATTTTATTGTTTTTATCGCGCAAGCAATGAATAATATGTTATGAGGCTTTATATCCCGAACGGATCGGTTGCCTCGGGAAGATTCATAAGCCCGCGGCGCAGGTGCAGGGGCGGAAAAATACCGCAGCCCCGGCGAGGATGATTTTTCCGTCCCGGAGCCGGAGAGGGAGGCCTGGCCGACCGGCCCGGGATTATCTTTCCCGGGGCAACCGGCAGGATAGGTAATTTCCATTTATCTTTGCCGTGACAAACATCGGAAGCAGCAGCTTCGATGTCATATTGAAACCCGTCATTTCTGGGTATAATCGGATCGAAGCATCCGGCAATATCCTGCATTCGGTCGGATTCATCTCCGTTTCCGGTATATATCTCCGGAAAATTTGCCGGTTCCATACGAACAGTTAATTTTGTAATAGATTCAGTTTATCGGAATGCGTAAATCGGTATTCATACTGCTAACGGTTTTCACGGCCTGCCTGCTCTGCAAGGAGTCGGAGAATATGCCGGGCACCTCTCGGAAATTCATGGATGAAACATTCCTAAACCGTGGGGAGGAGAATTTACTTGCCAGGCAATGTGAATATATCTATTCCGATTTAAGTTTCACCAGTGTCTTGCCGGAGGCCAAAAAGACACGCTCGACCGTATCCATGTTCCGGCACGGAGCCCATAGGCGCTTGCGTGCCACGGTTTTATCAATGTGTTGCGTCACATACGGGATTTCGGGCGTCGCAGGACTCGCAGCAAGGGTACACGGAAAAGGTTTCGTGGCCGGCCTACATGCCGTAGACTATTACGTCTATCGCCTGCACCGGCTCATTATTTAGCCATATGGCAAGAAGACTCGCAAAGGCCGGGTAAAAACATGGAATGTCCGGAAAACGGGAAAGTTGTATGTCCTGTTTTCGGGGGAATAAAATGCCCGGCTGTCTCACGCTCGAAATTCGTTTTTTATACGTGTCGCCCCGATGCATATACGATAAATATCGCTCCGGACGGCTCTGTTCTTTCGGAGAATCCTAAAGATGGAGATTTACGATGTACCGATATGCTGACGCGTTCCGTTGTTCACGACGGAATTTTTTATGTTTTGAAGAGAGCTGTCGTGATCTCACACAACGGCCTGTACGGGTAGATGAAAAGTGTCTTTGGAGGGAGTTTTCGGTATTCCCATATGACGGTATAAACACTCCGGACACCGTTTCCCAACAGTATCCGGAGCTGACAAAATTGTGCTTGCGGTATTTTGCACAGGATAAAAATACGGATTCTTTTCGAAAGCAGCAAGCCGTGCCCCGGTTTTTCAGCTTCCGGCGGTTCATCCTCGAGAATTTGCGTTTCTTATATCGCCGCCCGTTTTAGCAATTTTTCCCGCGGGCCGATATTCGGTTTGTATATTTTAATAGACCGAAAATAATTATTTTGGAGTCCTGAAAAACATAATCTCCGTAAGCTGTATGGTAGAATTGGATAAAAGCCAAAAGAAAATTGCCCGAACACTCATAAGCCGGGCCTTGGAGCGTGAATGCTGTACCTTTCTGGCGAAACTCAAACGACTCCTGCAGGATGAAAAAGCGCAGTCCTGCCATGAGAAATATTTGGAAATATATAAGAGCATACAGACATTCGACAAAGATATAAGTCGTCAGTATGACGGTCTGAACGGCTCCCGCTATGCTTTGACGGTATTCAGCCTTTTCTATAACGGAATCCTTACGGAGAAGGATCTCTCGGAATTCGACGACAGAACCCGGGAAGCGTTCTTGGAGCACAGACGGCAGTGGAATCTGGAGTTGTAAGCCGGCAGCACGGACATATACCGCATATGAACCCGGCATGCAGAACCCGAAGGAGCCTCGCAGAAAAATTCTTTCGGGAATGGAATGCCGTGCACCGAGGGAACCGGCCGAAAAAAATAGCATCACAAAGCTGTTTTTGTGAAAAAATATCTATTTTTGGGTCGTGTTAAACTACTAAATTCCATACGACCATGAATGAACTGGTAAAGACTATCGACGAGCTGTATGCGGCATTCAAGACCGACGCAGAGCTTCAGGCGGGAAAAAACAACAAAGCTGCGGGACTGCGCGCCCGTAAGGTGTCGCTGGAGCTTGAGAAGAAACTCAAGGAATTCCGGAAAACGTCGCTTGCGGCAGCTGCCAAATAGCTCGTTTTCATCGCATGACGCAGGGTGTTCTTTCGAAGGACACCCTTTTTTGTCCCGGCGGTTTCGGCCTTACCGGCGGAGGAAATGACGGCAGCCCTGTCGAAGATTCAGCCCCGGAGTTTCCCGTCGGTCGTCAGGGAGGGATTCAACCGCTCCCGAAGGCTCGTATTGCGTTTCAGCACGGACATATTGTGGACGGCATAGGCCAAGGCTTTCGTCGCACCGATCAGCACGCAGATCTTTTTGGCGCGCGTGATACCCGTATAGATCAGGTTGCGCTGGAGCATCACGAAGTGGGTCATCAGCACCGGCATGAC
>NZ_FR893443.1:0-3232 GCF_000435435.1 Alistipes sp. CAG:29
GCCCGGCCCCCAGCCCGGCCCCCACCACGGGTCGTACCAGGGATTGTACCAGGGATTGTACCAGCCGTTGAAGCCGAAGCTCCAGCCCCAGCTACCGAACGAGAACGACGGGCCCCACGCACCCCAGTAGGGACGTGTCCAGCCGTAATACCACGGGTCAACGTAAACCGATCCGCCCCATGTCCCGAACATCGAAGTGATGTACTTGGGTTCCACCCAGACCTGGTCACCGGAAATGATGATGTTGTAGAATGCCGGGTCGTAGGCCGTAGCATAGGTGAAACTGCCGCCATAGCGGAAGTTATAGTAACTCGACGGCATCCTGTATGTCGGCGATTCGAAGCCCCGCAGGCGCCGTGCATAGGCGCTTTCGTACGTATCGGCTACGATATCCTCGTAGGGGTTCGAATTGTATTCGTAATATTGGTTCTCCGCAGCGGCGGCCTGCGCCTCCGCGATACGCGCCTCCCATTCGGCCCGGCGGGCCTCGGCAGCGGCCTTTTCGGCTTCGGCCTTCGCCTGTTGTTTCCGGGCGATGGCAGTCTTATCGTGCAGCGAATACAAATCGTCGTTGGCGTATCCCGACGATGCGTAGTAGGCCGACGAACAGCCGGCCAGCCCCGCAGCCAGGACAAGGGTTCCGATTAAAATTTTCAACTTTTTCATAGCGCACAGTGTGTTTGCGTTAGTTCCTCTTACATTAGTAAACGAAAACCGTACCGAATTTAGTATCGTTTCTCATCTATATAAACGGACAGGCGGGGCCGATACTGCATTCCTCCTCCAGATACAAAGATAGGAATTATTTGGGAAAAGCACGAAAAGAGCCGGATATAGCCGCTTTTTCCCTACCGGAAGAAAAAATTTTCGCACGAAAATGCCGAGAAACAAAAAATATGTCTATATTTGCAGTCCCAAACGGAAGGTTTTTCCGTGCGGAATGTACTGGAGAGATGCCGGAGTGGTCGATCGGGCCGCACTCGAAATGCGGTGTACGGGCAACTGTACCGGGGGTTCGAATCCCTCTCTCTCCGCCAGCGAAACCCTGCAAAGATTTAATTTGCAGGGTTTCGTGCGTTTAGTCCAGAGGCATTGAAAAGCGATGCAATGCAGGTCAGCCGCGGCCTGCCCGCCGTACCTGATTCGGTAATGCCATGGATTGGGTGATGAAAGCCCAACTGTCTCTCATCCTCTACCCGTCTCTGCTATATTTTTTATCATATTATGATACAAACCGTTGAACCTAAGCGTTAAGAGTTCATCCATTTCTGGCAAATCATTTGCACGCACGAGCCATAGCCGCGCCTTTTGAGTACCATCCTCTTCAAGGCGGACACCGGACGTATCGATTTCATCCGGACACTTTCGGGACAATAAAAAAATATGGTAATGAATAAAATTTATTTCATGCTGGCAATCCTGCTGGCATCGGTAAATTCATCCCTGGCCCAGAAATGGGCCGTCAAGAGCAACTTGCTCTACGATGCCACCGCGACGATCAACCTGGGTGTCGAAGCGGCGCTCGGCCCCCGCGTAACGCTCGACATATCGGGCAACTACAATCCGTGGGAGTTCGGCGACGCCCGGTGGAAACATTGGCTGATACAACCCGAAGTACGCTACTGGCTTTGCGAGAGCTTCAACGGCCACTTTTTCGGCCTGCACGCCCATTACGCCGAATACAATGCGGGAGGGATCAATTTCAACGCCGACTTCCACCGCAACCGCTATCAGGGACACCTCTACGGTGCGGGTTTATCCTACGGTTATCAGTGGCTGATCGGCAAGCGGTGGAACCTCGAAGCCACCGTCGGCCTGGGGTACGCCCGTTTGTGGGATCGGAAATATCCGATCGCCGAATGCGGCGAAGTGATCCGCACCCGGTCACGCAACTATTTCGGGCCGACAAAAATCGGCCTCGCACTCATCTTTATCATTAAATAACACAGCAGGATATGAAACGCCATACAAAGCAACGCATAACCGGCTTACTGGCCGTATGCCTGACCTTTACCGCGGCAGTCTACGGTCGCGAAGGGAATCCGGCCGCTTACAGGAGCGGCGACCGGCTTTGCGTAAGACTCCCGATCACCGCCGGCATCGACCTCCCGGCCAACGGACAACTGACCGTCACGCCGGTCGTCAGCGACGGCGAAAACCAAATACAACTGGCTCCCGTCGTTTTCACGGGACGCATCCGGGAGAAAGTCAACGAACGCCGGGAACGGCTTTACGGCATACCGGCTGTTACCGAAGGTGCTTTCAGCAATATGGTCATCCGCCGCAGCCGGAAAAATTCGTCGGCAAATGCGGTTCTTTTCGAAGGTGATATTCCTTACGAGCCGTGGATGGCGGGCGCACGGATCGTCCTTTACCGCGACCTGGAGGGATGTGCCCAACACCGGACGGCCCTTCCGCCGCTGGTCGCCGCCGAGATCGCCCCTGCCGTACAACCGCGGCTGTCGTTCCTCGTTCCCGCAGACGAACCCAAACGCCGCAGCGAACAGATCACGGCTGTCATACACTTCCCGCAGGGCCGTTCGGTACTGCTGCGCGGATTCGCCGACAATAGCAGCCAACTGGCGCGCATCGACAGCCTGACTGCACGGTTGCTGGGAAACGACGGCCTTTCGATAGAGAACGTCTACCTGAAAGGATATGCCTCGCCCGAGGACACCTATCCCTATAACACCCGTCTTTCCGCAAACCGCGTACGGTCGATCCGCAACTACCTGCAAGAGAACTTCGGACTGGACAGCGCGGTCTTCATCACCGCGACCGAGCCGGAGGACTGGGACAGCCTGCGGCGTTGGGTCGTCCTGTCCGACCTGCCCGCAAGGAACGAGGTGCTGGCCGTGATCGACACCGTGTCCGATCCCGATGCCCGCGATGCCGGCATCCGGCAAATCGACAACGGCGCAACCTACCTCAGGCTGCTGCATGAAGTTTATCCGCAGCTGCGGCGCGTGGATTACCGCATCAGTTATACACTGCCCCCGTTCACCGTGGGCCAGAGCCGCGAACTGATCGACTCCCGTCCCGAATGGCTGAGCCTGGGCGAAATGTGCCGGCTGGCGGAATTCTATCCCGTCGACTCACCCGAAAGAGCCTATGTCTGTGCAACCGCGCTGGAGTTTTACCCCGACGATCCGTACGCCTGCAACAACATGGCGGCACTGGCCCTGCGCTGCGGCGACATACAAACGGCCCGTCAATGCCTGAACCGCTGCGC
>NZ_FR893443.1:3248-15199 GCF_000435435.1 Alistipes sp. CAG:29
TGAACCGCTGCGCCGGGAACCCCTGCACACTGAACAATCTCGGCATCCTGTGCCTGATCGACGGAGATTCGGAAAAGGCGCGTTACTGCTTCTCGCTCGCCGCGGAAGACGGCTCCGGGGAGGCGGCATACAACCTGGCGCATTTCGACGAATTGAGTTGCAAATGGTAAAAACGACTTCATATTCCAAATAATATTATAAAAAATAAAACCATGAAAAAAATCTACAACTTGCTCTTATTTACGGTTCTTGCCGCCGGCCTCGCAGCTTGCTCCAGCGACGAAGAGAAAACGGATGTTGCCGGCCCTGCCGCCGGGAACCTGCAAATCATCACGCGGACACCCCAGGCGGCTGCGGGCCGCGGGCCGGTCTTCCGCACCGGGGAATTCCGGATCCTGGCATTCAAAAACACCGGCCCGGATTATGTCTATATACAGGACATTCCGCTCGGCGGCATGAATTTCGACGGCACGGCGCTCACCGGCACGGTGCAGCTTCCCGCAGGCGACTATAAGTTCCTGCCCTCCTACGGGCTGGTAACACCGGGCAATTACACGTGGCCGGACTTCACGGACGCCACCCTCTCCGATGCGCTCTACGTGACCCATACCGAGGAGAATTTCCCGGCGGCGTTCATGCTCAACACACCGCTCGATGCGGTTCCGTCCTACACCATCTCGCTCGACGGCCCTCAGCAGACGGTGAGCGCCACGCTCCGCCGTGCCGTTTCGCGCGTGGACGTGCTCTTCATCCGCGCAGAGAAGGATGCCGCAACGGGCGTCTATACCGAAAAAGCGGGCGGTGACGTTTTCGGCCCCGAGAAACTGGCCGGGGTGAAACTGGCTTACACCGGCGCCAACAGCCGTCTGGGACTTTCGGGCGAGAAAGTGTCCGGTCTTTCCGACGTGTCCCACACGATCGGCACCCCTGCGGACGTAGTCACGATAGGCACGGGCGAATCGACGGTCGTCGGTGCCGACAAATATGATTTCGAGAACGTACAACCCGCCGACATCATCTCCGGTTCCGCGCATCTGAAAGGCACCTACCTGATCCCCAATCCCGACAATACGGCCACGACCGGATTTTCGATGCAGCTCACCTCGGGCGAAGGATCGGCACGCACCATCGCCCTGCGGGACAAAATACCCGTCGAACGCAACAAGGCGACACTGATCCGGATTTACGTATTGGGCGAAAACGTCTTCACCACGGGTGTCGATTTCGAAGTCGAGGTCGATACCGTCTGGGACGGATCGAACTTCGTGGACGGGGAAATCGACTGACAAAAGCCAGGGAGACAGAATCATGAATAATCGGATTCATACGACCATCATCCTGGCAGCAGCCGCTTTCGCAGCCTGTTCGGGGTCGGAGCGAGCAGATATCGCTCCGGTCACGGAGACCTCGCGTATCATGCTGGTGCGCGAAGGGGCCGCGGATGTCTCGGTTTACGCCTTTCGCCGGGAGGGAGCGGTTTTCCTTTTCGACACGCTGTTTCGCGAAGGATGGACACCCGACGGCAAACTGTCGGTGCGCCTGCCGAACGGGCACTACAAATTCCTGTTCGCCAGCGGAGCGACCGACCGGATCGCCCTACAACCCGCCCCGTTAACGCGGCAAACTTCATGGGAAGAGGCGGCCTTCGTCTTGCGTGAAAACGCAGCCGTGCCCGGAACCTGTTTCCCGGCCGATGAACTGTTCCTGCAATATCCCGCATCCGGTGCCAATACGGTCTACACGATCGACGGCGCGGCACAAACGGTTCGCGCCCGGCTCACGCGCGCTGTCTGCCGAATCGCCGTCATTGTCAAGCGGGGCTACCACGACGGCACGCGATATGTCGAGGTTCCCTATGCCAAACCGCAATCCGTACTCGGCCAGATCGGGCGCATCGAACTCTCGGCCGACCACACGGGCCAGCGCGTGAATCCCGACGGAAGCAGCGGAACGGCCACGGTGACGGCGACACTCGCGGCGGCGGATTATGCAGAACTTACCGACGCGGGATTTGTCCGGTTCGAAGGGCCCTTCGTCATTCCGCCCGCCGACGGCGGGGAGATAGGCCTGGACATCTCGGTCGTACCCGCGGCGGGAGCCGCCCTGCAACCGGCGCAGCTGCGCCTGACGGGTAAAGCCGAACGTAACAAGCAACTCGAAATTACGCTCTGGATCACGTCGGATTACCCCGTTATCGGAGTAGAAATACAAACGGCCCCGATCACCGAGGAACAGGACGGCGATACGGGCATTTGGGAATAAAAGATTGAACGTGATGAAAAGAAAATACCTATATCGAATTTTCGGAATGCTGTTTTTGCCTGCCCTCTCCGCAGCCTGCGGGCTGGAGGCGCAGGAGGAGATCTTTCCCGGCAATAAGTTCCGCTACACCGAACTTCGCCTGGAGGGCACGCTTCCCGTATCGGGATACCCAACCCCGCTCTACCTTTTCCGCCGGGCGGCGCGAACGCAGGACGGATATGTTTTCGACCGCAGTTACACTTCGGTCGCCGACGGTGAGACACTGAAACTTCCGCTCGCCGAGCTGAAAGCCTACGACTACCGTTTTCTGATGGTCGCCCAGCCCGGCGACGCGCAACGGCTGTCGCTGTCCACAGCGGCCGGGACACAGTTCGTCCCGGGGGTCGCATGGGAAGACCTGCGGCTGGGATGCGCCTCGGGGGCGGCTGCGCCGGACGGTTACAGCGGCTATACAGACTTGAGCGGCGAGGCTATTCTCCTCGACGGCAAGATCCGCCTCACGCTGACACGCGTCGCAGGGCAGGTGCTCTTCGACATCTACCGCACGGGAAGCTCGCTCTCGCAGCCCGAAAGCATCCTATCGCCCGATGTGGAGTCGGTGATCGACCGGATCGCACGGATCGAAATCTCCTATGAGAATCCGACCACCGAACTGCGGTTCGATGAAAACGGGACGCTGGTTCCCGCAGCGTATGCTTCGGAACCGCTGGTGCAAAGCATTCTGCCACAGATGACGGATTTCAAGGTTCCACTCCCCCAGACGGACAAGGGACTCGGCATATACGACGACGGGGTGCGCGGCAGCCTGCGCATGAAAGGAGCTTTCCTGCTGCCGTCCGATTCGAAACTGCGGGTGAAACTGCTCTTCACATACTACGACACGACGCCTGCCTGCGGCAACGGCCACACGGATGTCCATTCCGCAGCCTGTTTCCCGCAGCGGCAGCTGACCCTCGCCCTTCCGGCGGCCGATGCCGCGACGGGGCTTCCGGTGGCTGCAAATTGCTTCACGGTCAACCGGGCGGGGCTGCACTGCGACCGGATCATCGACATTCCGGTCGGAGGGGGCATCGAAACGAATTTCGACTGGTTGTGAAACGGCAAAAACGTACGATTATGAGAAAGCTTTCAGTCTTATTCGTAATGGCGGCCTTCCTGACGGGCGGCTGCTCGGAAGGGGAATCCTTCGGGCACCCGTCCGCGGAGAGGGAAAAACGCGTCGAAGTCTCGTTCCGGCTGGAAACCGTCGGCACGGACGTCTCGCTCGTACCCATGACGCGCGCCACCTCCTACACGCAGTGGTTCAGGAACACGGCCCGGCTGCTGATCCTGAAAAAGGCGGACACCCGCTGGATCGTGGACACGACGCAAACCGTCCTGCTCGACGCACAGTCGGGGCCATGGGCCGAACTGAAGATCGCCGGGGATCTTCCGCCGTGCCCGTTCAATCTCGAACTGCGGCCGGGCGATTACCGGATCGTAGCCGTAATCAACTGGGGGTCGGCCGACTGGAACAACGATCTGATTCCGGGGAAAGTCGTCTCCGATGAGACCGACGGCTCGCTGCGCACGCCGCCGCTGCTTACCTACACGATCTCGACGCACTGGATGAACAACGGTTACCGGCAGCTGAGCCGCGAAGTTTTTGTTGCCGTGGCCGATTTCCCGGTGTCCAAAAGCGGCGATCTCCATTCGGCAGGCGTTCCGCCGGTAACCCTGCGGGCCGAACGGCGCGTGGCGAAGTTCCGCGTGCTGCTCAAAGACAAACCTTCGCCCGTCAACGGTTTTTCGTTCGACATGACAGCCCATACCGTCCAGATGCTTCTCACGTCCAAGACCGAACCTTTTGCCGAAGGCATCGACGCACTCGGAGGAATGTATTACGGCGATCCAGCACTCTATGAACTGCCGTGTTGCATGTCAACGATGGGAGATTTCCATTCCTCGGGGACGGAGCGCTACCAGATGTGCCAAACCAATTCGACGGTCTTTTCGCCCTTCGTCTTCGCCGACCCGGCCTCGGAACTGCCTATCGGGATCGTGGATATCGACATTTCCGGCGCCAGCGGCGGATATACGTATAAAACCGACCAGACGTTCGCACGCACGCTCGTCGCAAGCAAAATCTCCGGCATCGTTTTCGAAACCACCGACACCTATGACGACTCCTCGTCGCAAATCCGGATCGATGTCGTCGAGGCGACGGACGACGCGGGAAACCCCGAAAATGCGGCGGCGCTCTTCGACTCCTTTTTCGAGTGGAACGCCTCGCCCTACTAAAATTACGAAGTCATGAAAAAATCACTTTACATACCGTTCGCGTTCCTGTGCCTGCTGTCGGCAATGTCGTGCATCGAAGAGAAACTCGACCCGTGTCCGCCCCAGGGAGGAGAAGTTACGGTCGCACTCCGGGTCGAGAAATTCCAGGCCCGGCCGCCCTACCGTCCGTCGGATTTCGAACAGGAATTCGGGAAACGCATCCATTCGCTCGACTACCTGCTCTATGCCGACGGGCAGCTGATCGGGCAAGGCCGCGCGGACGACCTACAGACCGCTGCCGGCGGGGACTACCTCTTCCGCATGGGCACGCTTCCGTTCGGAACGTACCGGCTGGCGTTCGTGGCCAACGCTGCGGCGCGCATGATGACGGGGACGACCGATGCTCCGGAGGCACGTTACATCGTTTACCAGGGAGAAAAGAACGGCGACGACCATTTCCGCGCCGACGTGCCGTTCGAAGTGACCTGCCCCTGCCGCAATGAATTCGAAGCCGTCCTTCAGCGCGTACACGGCATAACCCGCTTCCGGTTCGAGAATATTCCCGCCCAAATCGCCTCCGTCGAGGTGGTGCTCGACAACGTCGGCCAGCGTATGCCGCTCTGCGGGGAACCCGACCAGGGGTGCGAGGTTTCCAAACGCGTCACCGCAGCGCAGCTGAGGGCACGCGCCGCCGGGTCGTTCACGCTCGGCACGTTCTGCACGCTGCCGGGCGAAAGGACATCGTGGCGGCTCAGACTCTACGGCGAGGACGACGCACCGCTCTACGACCGGGTAGTCACCGACACCCTGCGGATCGAATGCAACCAGTTGATCGACCTTACGGCACGTTTCGAAGAGGGCGATTTCCGGGGAGAAATCGAGTTCTCGGTCGACGTCGACACGACATGGGACGGAGCCAACGAAGGCGGGGGCGAAATCATACGATGACGGGGAGCAGGTTCCCAGCCTGCCCGCCCATCCCGTGCGGACGGGCGCTGTCCTTACCCCGGGAAAGGCACGGGCGGTACGCTCTCCGACGGCCGCGGACGGAATGCCGGGGCGCAGCGCTCCTGCGGCGGATTTTATTTCAACAGGCAGCCGTTCAGCAGCTCGATCCTCCCGGGCACATCCGCTTCCTTCATCCGCCGGATCAGGGCGACCAGCTGCATGGAATCGATCTCCAGCCCCATCGTGCGCAGATAGACCGCCTTTACGCCCCTCGATTCGTAAAGGCGGTCGAACCGCCAGAACCAGGCCGGCCGTATGAGCTGCGGCTTGTAGTTGCTCTCGAGCAGCAATCGCACCCAGTATTGTCCCCGGAAATAGAAATCGTCCGCGTAAAGGATGGCCTCCCATTCGATCTGCCCGCGGATCGTGAAAATCTCGGTGATGCCGTCTTCGGTAAGGACGATATAGGGTCGGCGGTCGTACAGCGAGCCGATACCGTACAACAGGGTAAAACCCGCCGTCGCCACGAAACACCATCCCAGAACGACATCGCGGACACAGTACAGGATAAGGCCGCCGGCAATCCCCGCAAGGAACCCGGCGACGGTGATACACACTGCCTTTTTCCTGGATTTATGCACTATCATCTTCATCCTCAACCTGATTTTTCATTTCGGGATCGTGCAAATTCTTCTCCAAAGGCATAGAATTTGAAAGCCGGGATAAGAAAAAAACCGTGCATTATGCGCCGATGTTAAAAACCGGATGGCAAAAGAGGAAACACAAATAACAAATGTATAATTAAAAAACAGCCGAAAAATGTTAAATTACGAAATCTGGGGAAACAGCGTCCAGACATGGATCGTCTCCCTACTCATCATAGCAGGAGCGTTTATCGTCGTGAAACTGCTGTCCCTGCTGGGCAGGAAGGTTATAAAACCCTTTATCGGCCGCACAAGCAACCGGGTGGACGACATCATATACTATTCCCTGGAGTCGCCCCTGAAATTCGCCGTGATGCTGCTGGGCATCTGGATCGCCATCCATCGGCTGGTCTACCCGGATCATCTGGTAAAATACGTCGACAATGCCTACAGCATACTGATCATACTCGACATCACCTGGGTTCTGGCCCGCCTCTCCACGGCCCTGCTCCAGCAATATTGGGGGCAGCGGTCGGACGGCCATGCGCTGAAAATGATGCCGGTAGTCAGGCGGACGATCCTGGTTCTGATCTGGATCGTCGGTCTGGTAACAGCCCTGAGCAATGTAGGGGTCGACATCAATGCGTTATGGGGCACGCTGGGCATCGGCGGTATCGCCTTCGCCCTGGCGGCGCAGGATACCGTGAAGAATATCTTCGGCGCGTTCACCATATTCACGGACAAGCCCTTCGGCATCGGCGACACGATCAACGTGAACGGCTTCGAAGGGACGGTGGTCGACGTGGGCATGCGCAGTACTCGAATCATGGGTTACGACCGGCGCATCACCAGTTATCCGAATTACAAAATTACGGACGCCTCGATCGTCAACATCTCGTCGGAACCGATGCGCCGCGCCATGGTTAAGGTGGGGCTGACCTACGACACCGGCGCAGACAAGATGAACGAGGCGCTGGATATTTTGAGGGGCCTCCCGGCGAAGGTAAAGGACGTTTCCGAAAATCCGTCGGACATAACGGCCTACTTTTCGGACTACACCGATTCGGCGCTGGTCATCACATTTTACTATTACATCGAAAAACAGGGGGATATTCTGAAAGTGACCTCGGACATGAACCTGGCCATACTGGCCGCCTTCAACAAGGCCGGGCTCAATTTCGCCTTCCCGACACGCACGCTGCTCGTGCAACGGGGCGGGGAGGACGCCGGATCCCGAGACGAATCCGTCCCCGGAAACGCACCGCAAACGCCCAATTCATAAAATACGACCACCATGGAAAATATCAAAAACCACCCCGCACCCGACCAGTTGGATTCGTTCGACAAATATCCGCCGTACTACGGCCAAGACCTCGAACTGGCGTATACGCCCCAACGCTCCGTCTTTACGCTCTGGGCGCCCACCGCGAGCAAAACCCGGCTCAATATCTACTCCTCGGGCGAGGGAGGCAACCCGGAGGAGCAGTTGGAAATGGAGCCCTCGGACGACGGAACCTGGCGCATTGCCGTCGAACGCGACCTGAATGGCTCCTTCTATACCTTCCAGATAGAAAAAGAGGGGAAATGGCTGGCCGAAACACCCGGCATCTGGGCGAAGGCGGTCGGCATAAACGGCGACCGGGCGGCCGTGATCGACTGGAACCAGACCAATCCGGAAGGCTGGGAATCGGATCGTGCGCCCGAATTGAAAATGTATTCCGACATTATTCTCTACGAACTGCACCACCGCGATTTCAGCATCGCCCCGGATTCCGGAATCCGCAACAAGGGCAAATTTCTGGCCCTGACCGAAACCGGCACCAAAACCCCCGAAGGGCAGGCATCCGGTCTGGATCATCTCAAGGAACTGGGCGTAACGCATATACACATCCTCCCCTCCTTCGACTATGCGACGGTGGACGAGACGAGGCTGGCGGACAAGACCTACAACTGGGGATACGACCCGAAGAACTACAACGTTCCGGAAGGCAGTTACTCCACCGATCCGGCCAACCCCGTGACACGCATCCGCGAGTTCAAGGAGATGGTGAAAAGCCTGCATCGGAACGGGATGCGCGTCGTCCTCGACGTGGTCTACAACCACACGGCCTCGGTCGACCGTTCGAACTTCAACCTTACCGTCCCCGGTTACTTTTACCGCCAGAATGCCGACGGTTCCTACTCGGACGCCTCGGGCTGCGGCAATGAGACGGCTTCGGAACGCGAAATGGTACGGCATTACATCGTCGAATCCGTCAAATTCTGGGCGCAGGAGTACCATATCGACGGATTCCGGTTCGACCTGATGGGAATACACGACATCGAAACGATGAACCGCATCCGGGAAGAACTGTCGAAGATCGACCCGACGATCTTTATATACGGCGAAGGCTGGCTTGCGGCCGACTCGCCCCTGCCTCCGGAAAAACGGGCCGTGCGGGATCATGTCGGCCAAATGGAGGGCATCGCCGTTTTCTGCGACGATTTCCGCGACGCCGTGCGCGGCAGCACGTTCGACGAACAGGCCGCCGGGTATGCCTCCGGGAATATCGTCGGGCATTACGAGCCCGTAAAATTCGGGATCGCGGGCGCCACGCAGCATCCGCAAGTGGATTATAACGGCCTGTTATACAGCTCTGTGCCATATGCATCCGCCCCTTCGCAGGCAGTCAATTTCGTCGCCAGCCACGACGGCTACACGGTGATCGACAAACTGAGACTTTCCGTCAAGGGCGACCATGCCGACGACGAGCTGCCGCCTATCGACAAACTGATACACACGATTTTGCTCACGGCACAGGGGGTTCCTTTCATCCGCGCCGGCGAAGAGATGATGCAGGACAAACAGGGGGAACCGAACAGTTTCCGTTCGCCCGACGCCGTCAACCGGATCGACTGGGCCCTGAAAGCCAAAAACCGGGATCTGTTCGATTATGTCCGGGGACTGATCGCACTCCGGAAAGCCCATCCGGCATTCCGTATCCCGACGGCAGAAGGGCTGCAGCAGGGGCTTCATTTCCTCGACACGGGCGACTCGGGAGTGATCGCCTATACGCTGGGCGAATATGCGAACGGCGATGCGTGGAAAGAGATTCTTGTGGCCTATAACGGCAACCGCCACCAGGCCGAGTTCCACATTCCCGAAGCGGACTGGACCGTAGTCTGCCGCGACGGCCGGATCGATCCCGGCAGCCGCGACCGCATGCCCGGGGGCATTGTCCGGATAGCGCCCTCTTCGGCCATTATCGCATACCGCGAATAATTTCCGGGCCGTTCATCCTCCCGGGTACAGAATTTGTATTATCCTGATTGTCAACCAAAATTAAAAAACATATGTATTTCTTATGGTATTTACTCATCGGCCTGGCGGCCGGATGGATCGCCAGCCTGATCTTCAAAGGCAGCGGCTCCGGATTGCTGGTCAATCTGATCGTCGGCCTTGTCGGCGGCATTCTGGGCGGCTGGCTCGTTTCGCTGTTCGGATGGGTGCCGACGGGCACCTGGGGGACTTTCCTCTCCTCCGTCATCGGCGCCATCGTCCTGCTGTGGATCGTATCGCTGTTCACACGGCACAAAACCGTTAAAACAATGTAATTATGGAAAAGTATTCGACAAAAGAGAACGAAACGTATCGGGAACACGCCGAAAAAGCAGTCCACAAGGCGGAAGAACACGGCCAAAAGGCCAGGCACAATCTGCAGGAAAACATGCAGAAGCTGAAGGACGACGCCCAGGAGACCGCCATCGAGGCGGAAAACGAGGCAAAGACGGGTGTCCGCAAAATGGCCGGCAAAATTGAAGAAGCCGGCACGAAGGTCAAAAATGCGGCCAAAGAGGGCATGACCAAAGCCGCACACAAAGTAAAGGAGACGGCCACACAGGCCTCCAACCGGATCAAGGAGAAGGTACACTGAGCCCGGTGGCCCGACATCGAAAAAGAGAAGTCTGAGACTTCTCTTTTTTTGCCGCAATATTTCGGGGAAAGGCCGCCACCGGGAACCTATGCCGGCATGAGAATGCCCGAATCGCCGGAAACTTTGCGCATGAAATCGGGCTGCGCGGGTTCGCAGACCATCATCTGCTCCGGATAGGGTTTCAGCAACGCGGCGATCTGCCCGTCGGACAGTTCCGGATGCAGCCAGCGCTCCTCGTCGCCGTCATGCAGGATAACCGGCATCCGGCAATCCCTGTTGTTGACGTGGCGCATCATCGGATTCGCCTCGGTGGTTATGACCGAATACGTCATTACGACCTCGTCCGAATCGCGGTCGATCCAGCAGTCGAAAACGCCCGCAAGGGCGATGACAGGCCGATCCTTTACCGTCACGTAGTAGGGAGTCTTCTGTGCCTGCCCGTGGTGCCACCCGAAAAATCCGCTCACCGGGATCAGGCACCTCCGCCGGCGGATCGGAACCCGGAACGAAGCGTTTTCAAAAATAGTTTCCGCACACGCGACGACCGTCTGATTGCGGATCGTCACGGTCTGGGCGGCCTTCCCGATCCAATACGGGATCAGCCCCCAGCGGAAATACTGTATCTGCTCGTCTCTGGTAACTACCGGATACGGGAGGTGCGAAAAGGCACATACATGGTATGCAGGTCGGAATTTTCTGACCAGATCGGTTTTACGGCCGAAACGCCGGGCCAGTTCTTCGGCTCCGGCAGCAAGGGAGATATGATAACACATGGCACACGCTGGTTTATCCTGTTACGGCCCGCCGGGCCGACAGCAAAAAAAAGCAGGGAGCACAACTGCGGGCACTCCCTGCGATTTTCACACTGCAAAAGTTATTTCGTCGCTTTCGTGAAGTTACCGTCCTTGTCGAAATCGAGAACCGTCTTGTCCGAAAGCGCTACTTTGTAGCCGTCGGCCGTCGTTTCCATCATGACGATTCGCTGCCCCGGGTAAGTATTGCCTGCATAGGTTTTGACCTTGGCGGGAATCACGGACATCGGAACCGAACCGTTCTTCATGATAATCTGGCTGCAATCTCCGCTGCCGCCTTCGAAGGAGACCTGGTTGCCGCTGTTGAAATAGACGGTGTATTTGTCCCACGACGCCTCGCGATCCATTTCCACGGCCTTCACTTTTTCGCCCGGGAAGTTTTTCTGAATGAATTCCTGCGAATTCTTCGGCAACTTACCGAAATCCACCTTCTGGGGAGCAGCATTCACGGCCAAAGCGATTGCCGCGGATGCGATGAGTAAAAGAATTTTTTTCATAATATAAAGAATTTAAGTGATGATTGACATACGGAATACTTGCAAATGATATTCCATTGAGGTTGAATTTATCGAAAAAATAATCTTCATATTGGAAATCATATATTTAATGGATTTGCCGTACAGTCCGGCATCCTGAGTCCGAACCGGCCGGCTTTTATCGGCGCACGGTTATTCTACATCTCTATGCCCGTAAAATATTTGAGCCCGTAGCCGATCAGAAAACTGATCCCGGCGATGCCGAAACTCAGAAGCGCCATTTCAAAAAAACGCTGCCTGAAACTTTCGCTGCGCACCACGGCGTAATAGTAATTGAACAGGGCTATCACGGTCAATGCGGCCAGAAGCATGACGCTCAATGCCATGACGGCATTCGAAAAAAGCAGATAGGGAATTATCAGAATGGCGACCGTCACGAGGTAGGCGGTTCCGGTACAGAGGGCGGCCCGCAGCGGATGTTTCTCCCCCGTAGCGTCCGATTTGGTCGAAAGGTATTCGGAAGCGGCCATCGAAAGGGCGGCGGCGACACCTGTGATGCTGCCCGTAAGCGCCACGAGCCGCGGTTCGTTCAGCGCAAGCGTGAACCCGGCCAGCGCCCCCGTGAATTCGACCAGA
>NZ_FR893443.1:15234-25763 GCF_000435435.1 Alistipes sp. CAG:29
TTCAGGCCCAATACCACCGAACTCATATAGGACAGCCGCATTCCGCCGGCCAGGTTGGTCAGATCCTCCCCGTGGCGCTTTTCCTCCGAAGCGATCCGAATGAACTCCTCCCGCTCGGCATACAGGGAATAACTCGCCTCCGTGCCTTTTTCACACAGCTCCATCTGCCGGACGACAAAAGCCGGCCCCAGCACCCGCATTATCCACACATACCAGAAAACCCGTTTCGGATCGGGAGCCATTTCGCGTCCCGTCCTGCGCTTCAGGATCGCGCAATGCCGTCTTTCGTCGTGCATGATACGCACCAGGGTCTGCCGGCGAACCGGGTCTTTTTCCAGTTCGGCCAGCCGGCGGTAGACTTCGCACAAGGTGGCCTCCTCCCGTTGAAGGTTCAAAAGGTTTTTTGCCGTTGCATCCATATTTGCGTGGTTATTCCGCCCAAAGCCTCCGGCACCGGGAGTGGCGGACGTTACAATCCCGAATCCGCAAAAAATCTGCCGAAACAGCGCCCGAACCACCGCAGGAAAAAGGTTTTACCCCGGCGGACGAGGTCGAAAAAAAATCCATCCCCGCCTTACTGCGTGTTTTGCAGGAATATCCATCCTCCCGCTTTTCCAATCCATCCAAAAGTATTTTTCATGGCATAAATGATGCACGGAACTGCACTGTAAAGGGTGCCGGACAACAAATACGAGCACATACCTTAATATAAAAAACACTTATGGTTTAACCGATTGTTAACTTTATTTAATTATCAATTCCACTATGAAAAAAAAGTACTTTTGCACCGCATTCGCTGCGGCGTTGCTTTTCGCAGGATTCGCTTTTACCGCCTGCGACGACGATGACGACAACAGCGCTCCCGGCACGAAGCCGACGATCAAGTTCGAAAACGTCATCCCGACGAAGAATTACGTCCAGAGCGGCACGTTCGCCGCCGTGGCCCCCGGGCAAACGACGTCGTTCACATTCCACGCAGCCAAAGGGCAGCGCCTGATGTTCGCCACTATGTATTCCAATTCCAACGACCTGTTCTTCGCCCCAGAGAATCCGGGCATCCAGCTCTTCAACGATTCGGGAGTACCTTATACCGGCATCATTGCCGATGCCGTGAAACTCTGGGACAACGGAACCCGCGTAAACGAACAGCCCGGCCCCGATGTCAATCATCCGGGCGTAGCCCAGGCCGGCGTGGTAACCGAAGTGAAGGGCACGGACTCCGAAGGACACAACTATCTGGCCGCATCGAGCCTGCTCCAGGTGAGCCTGACCTTCGATGCCGCACAGTCGCTGTTCACCTGTACGATCTCCAATATTTCTGCCGGCACGGCGAATGAGACCCCGTTCTCGGGCGGTGTATTCGTCGTATCGAACCTGCTCGACGGCGACCTGGTGATGGACAAACCGTTCTTCAGCGTCGACCAGAAATCAGGCGTGGAGCTGACCAAGCTGGCCGAAGCAGGCAATGTCGACCCCCTCAAATCGCTTGTCGCCGACCAAACGGGAATCATCACCACGCTGCACGGCGCCATCGTAGTGGTTTACACGGGCAACACCAACCCGATCTACCAGTTGGGACAGAAAGATGCGCAGCTGGGTCTTGCAGCGCTCGCACAGCGCGGCGATCCGGCGCAGCTGAAAGCTTCGCTCGAAAAAGTCCCGCAGGTACGCAAGATCTACACGCTTACGGACACCGTCCTGCCGGGCAAGAGCATGGAATGCACCTATGAGGCTGCGGCCAACGAAAAAGTGGCGTTCGCAACGATGTTCGGTTATTCCAACGACTGGTTCTTTGCAAACGGCCCCGAACTCAATGCCCTGACCAAAGGCGAGGTGACGAGCAAGACCGTCCTGCTTGACGACGGCACGGCCGTAAGCCAGTATCCCGGAGCCGGCAACGCCCAGTTCGTATTCGGCGGCACCCGGATGCCCGAGGACAAAGCCATCAGCGCTGTGGGCGACACCTTCCCGGTTCCCGCCGTGGAAGGGATCGTCAAGATAACGATCTATTAAAGGATCGTCTTAAGTGTCAATTACAACCGGAGCAGTTCCCTGCTCCGGTTTTTAAACCAGCAAAACCATGTCGAACAATCAACCGCAAGAAGGCAACGCCACTGTTGCCGTAGAAAAAAAGACGTCCAAAATTCCCTCGATGGTCTATCTGTGTGCCGGGCTGAGCGCATTGGCAGCCTCCGCCTGCATGATGTGCCGCGGCCGGAAATCCACCGCGCTGCTGGTCGGACAGTGGGCCGCCCCGCTGCTGATCATGGGGCTTTACAACAAGCTCGTCAAGACCGAAGGGCACGACGGATCGGCCACCGAATCACCTATTAAACCGAATCATTAAAAATTACTATTATGAATAAGAATGACAACATGTACGGCGAGAGCCGTGAGCAGGAAAACGAAATGCAGAACAATCCCAGAACCAACGCCAACACGAACGATCTGGACAGCCGGAGCAACAGCGGCGACAACAGCGGCATGCACGCCGGCGGTAGCCAAGGGAGTTCCTACCAGCGGCAGCAGCCGGAGAATTCGTCGCAATACGGCTCCAAGACGGGTTCGTACTGGGAAGAGAAAGGTTCCGACAGGGAACAGAGCGCCGAAAACCGGATGAACGGACAAAATCCGGACAAAAGGCACTAATTACGCCGGCAATGCGGCCGGCCGCAACGGGACGTCCGCAGAAGGCCCGTCCCCGGGAAATACGACCGGGAGTGGAGGCCTCTGCGACGAACCTCCCGGGGAAACCCGGCCTCCGGCATGTTCAACTTAAAACAACGAATCTATGTTTTACCACTCCAAAGAACTCCAGTTCAAAGCGCGGGTATCGAAACCCGATCCCCGCTTCGCACGGCTGCTGCTCGAACAATTCGGCGGCGGCAACGGCGAGCTGAAAGCTGCGATGCAGTATTTCGTGCAGGCCTTCGCCTGCCATAACCCCTATCCGGACAAGTACGATATGCTGATGGATATCGCCACCGAGGAGCTGGGACACCTCGAAATCGTCGGGGCCACGATCCAGATGCTCCTCGCAGGCGTAAACGGCAACCTCAAAGATGCGGCCGAGCGAAACGACGTCTTCGGCGAAGGCATTTCGAAGGACGACTTCATCCATTCAGCTTTTTCGGTCAACCCTCAGTTCGGCGTGCTGACGGGCGGCGGGCCGCGCCTCACCGACAGCAACGGCGTCCCCTGGCAAGGCTCCTATGTCAATGCCAACAGCGACCTGACGGTCGACCTGCGTTCGGACATCGCCGCCGAATCGCGCGCCAAGATCGTCTACGAATACCTGATGCAGTTCACCGACGACAAGGACGTGCTCGCGACACTCAATTTCCTGATGACACGCGAAGTGGCGCATTTCCAGCAGTTCGAGGCGGCACTGGACACCATCCAGCCCAATTTCCCGCCCGGTGTGCTGCAAAGCGACCCGCGTTACAGCAACATCTACTCCAACCACTCGATGGGCGAGGATGCCCGCGGGCCGTGGAACGAAGGCGAAAGCACCGGCCTGGGCGAAGAGTGGCTGTATGTCGAAAATCCGCGCCAGCAAGTACTCGAAACCGACGGGCTCACCGACCTCGAACCGCAGGGCACGCCCCGCACGGAGGCTTCGGTGCGCAGTGCCGACAAGAAGCTCAGCAAGCAGCGCAGCAGCGAAATCCGCAAGGCGACGCCGGAGAAAAACCTCCAGTGGAGCCAGTACGATTCGCAGGACGCCGAGGCGCCCCGGCGCCAGCCGGTCGGGCAGGATTGACGCCCCCGCCGGCCTGCAGGTGAGAGCGCCCCGGAATTTCCCCGGGGCGTTCATCCTGTTTAGCATGTACTTTGCAGCGAAAAACCTTAACCATTAAACACATATCGGCTTTATGAAAAACGGAGTAATGATGCAGTATTTCGAATGGAATCTGCCCAACGACGGTAAATTATGGGTGCACCTGAAAGAGGATGCCAAACACCTGCACGACATCGGCATCACGTCGGTCTGGATACCGCCGGCCTACAAGGCCGACGAACAACAGGACGAGGGATACGCCGTGTACGACCTGTACGATTTGGGGGAGTTCGACCAGAAAGGGACTGTCCGCACCAAGTACGGCACGCGGCACGAACTGGAAGAAGCGGTCGCGGCGCTCCACGAAAACGGGATATCCGTCTACCTCGACACGGTGATGAACCAGAAGACCGGCGCCGACTATACCGAGAAATTCATGGCCTGCGAGGTCGATCCCGAGAACCGCGAGCAGGTGATCGGCGCGCCCGTCGAAGTCGAGGGGTGGACGGGATACTCCTTTCCGGGACGCGGCGACAAATATTCTCCCTTCAAATGGCACTGGTACCACTTCTCGGGAACCGACCAGGTTTACGAGACCGGCAAACGGGCCATCTACCTCATCCAGGGCGAAGGCAAGAAGTGGAGCGAAGGCGTCGACGGCGAGAACGGGAACTACGATTTCCTGATCTTCAACGACGTGGATTTCGACCATCCCGAGGTGGTCGAAGAAATGAAACGCTGGGGCATATGGATTTCCCAGACGCTCAATGCGGACGGCATGCGCCTCGACGCGCTCAAACACATCAAGAATGCGTTCATCGCCGACTTCATGCACAGCGTCCGGGCTTCGCGGGGCAAGGAGTTCTACGCCGTCGGCGAGTACTGGAGCGGTGATTTCGAATCGCTGGAGGCCTACCTCGACGCCGTAGACCACCAGATCGACCTGTTCGACGCGCCGCTTCACTTCAAACTTTTCACGGCATCGCAGCAGGGGCGCGACTTCGACATGCGGACGCTGCTCGACGACACGCTCGTGCAGAAATACCCCACGCTGGCCGTGACGTTCGTGGACAACCACGACTCGCAGCGCGGCAGTTCGCTCGAATCGCAGGTCAAATCGTGGTTCAAACCGCTGGCATACGGACTGATCCTGCTGATGAAAGAGGGGTATCCCTGCGTCTTCTACGGCGATTATTACAGCATGAAAGGCGAAGGGTCGCCCCACCGCCCCGTCCTCGATATTCTGCTCGATGCCCGCCGCTCCCGCGCCTTCGGCGAACAGACGGATTATTTCGACCATCCCAATACGGTAGGCTTCACCCGCTCGGGCGACGAGCGACATCCGGATTCCGGCCTGGCACTGCTCCTTTCCAACGGCGAGGACGGCGAGAAGGTGATGTCCGTAGGCGTAGCGCATGCCAATGAAACGTGGCATGAGATCACCGGGAGCTACGACGACGAACTGACCATCGGTGACGACGGGAAAGCTCTTTTCAAGGTACACGGAGGCAAATTAGCCGTTTGGGTACGGAAAAAGGATTGATTCGCATAGCATTTCCCGGCTGAGCATCATCCACTTCGGGCTCCGGTAAATATTCCGTAAATATTCGGTATCTATTTTGTGTTGTCAGCTATACCGTACATCCCGGCGGGGAGATGCGGTACAGGCTGGCTTTCAACCGCATGGCTTCGGCCCTTCGGCTGGCGGACAGCATTAATGTCTCACTTAATTCTTTAAAAGTCATGAAAGAGTCTAACAACAAAACCACCGGCCATCCACAGTCCGGACAAAGCAAATCGGCGGAAAAGTCGTCGCGTACGACCACTTCGCGCACCAGCTCGGCGAGCCGGGGAACCGCAAGCAGCCAGTCGTCCGGTTCAGGGCGCACTTCGCGCAGCAACAATCCTGAAGGACATAACCAGTACACGAAAAAATCGCAGGACAATCGTTAACAACGCAATTTGTTTTCGATAGTGTGTCGCAAGGGACTGCCTAACAAGTTTAGACAGTCCCGTTTTCATTTTCCACGATGATATGCCTGCCGATGGCGGCCAACGGAAACCGGCTGAATGCGATAACCTCCTGCTGGTTCGGCCGGCTGCGGGCAAACCGCCGCGTTGCACCCGCCCCGGAACCGGGCGCTTGCCCCCTGAAGGAAAAACGGCAATTTTTGGTAAAATCTGAAAATAATTATTACCTTTGCGAACCGAAAGGAGAGGTGCAGGAGTGGTTGAACTGGCCCGCCTGGAAAGCGAGTAAACCCCTAAAGGGTTTCAGGGGTTCGAATCCCCTCCTCTCCGCAGGATGATCCGCCTGACCGCAGGATCGACAGACAAAGACCGACCGGCAAGTCTGTGCTTTTACAAAATCGCCTCTATTACAGATTTCTATCATCTGTAATAGAGGCGATTTTTCATTTCAGACCTGTCAGACTACCGATCCGTCCAACGTCGTTCCCGCACAAAACACATACGGCTGCCTGAAATGAAGAGAAAACCCTCCGTTCCAAACGAACGGATAAACAATATACAATTTAGTATCGCAAGCAAAAACATCCATTATCTACCTAAATTCAGTTTATTATGAAAAAACTATTTCTTTGTTTCGCACTGGTGGGAATGGCATCGACACTATGTGCACAAGAACGCGGCGACATGCTCGTTTCCGGATCGCTTTCGTGGAGTTCGTCCAGTACGAAGACCACCGTTATCAAACAAGACGGCGACAACAAAGTATCCAATCGGGACTTCTCGCTCGGCCTAAACGTCGGTGCGACGATCGCATTCAATTACTATTTCTAATACGTACGACAACCAGCCGGATGTTTGGCCTCATCATCCCCTGCCGCCCCCGGAAGCGGCAGGGGAATAATTCCGGGTCAAAATCCCGAAACAATGTAACAATTTATCGAAAGCCGAAATCCCAACGACTCAAACACCCTAGAAATCATAAACAAACGGAACCGATGAAACTAATCAATATTGCCATATCCATATTGGTAATCGGATACTTCATGCTTGTATCATGCAGCAGCGACGAAGGTGGAGAAAGCGGCAATGGGCCGCAGGCAACCGGCCAGGAACTCGAACGGCAACTCCTGGACACACATTGGAAACTGACCAGGGAAACCAAAGTAGAAAACGGCACTGAAAAGGTTCTGAATAACCCCTACGTATTGAATACAATAACATTTTCGGGCGAAACCGACCGCGCATGGCACTACCTGTACCTGAACAACACCCATTCAGGCTGGTGGTGGATCGACGGGGAAATGATCTGTTGCCAATGGGACACGGGAGACCCCAAGACGAATGGAGCATACAGCACGGCCTTCGGCTTCGGGCACAGCCGCATCGGGAAAATGACGGACTCGGAACTGGTAATGATAGCCGACTACGACACGTATAGCAACTATTTCTATTATGTGTCAACTTCCGGAAGCGGATCGGATCCGGGTTCCCCGGCAGAAAAGCCCGATATCGGGTTTTACGATTTTACGGCGACTAAAACCTCGGTAACCGTAACCTATAAGATTTACAACAAGGATGAAGCGAAGGTTTCGGACGCCAAGATATATTACGGCACCTCCTCCAACCCCACAACGGGTAAGAACGCCTCGGTAAACGGCACCCTCATCAAAGCGACGATCAGCGGACTGAAAGCCGGGACGACCTATTATGTAAAGTGCCGGGCCACGGGTGCCGGAGGTACGACGACGAGCGAAACGAGCCGGGTCATAACAGCCTATTAGAAGATGGAAACCAACATTGCCGGCCAGGCAATCCTCGACAACTATATCATAAAAAAGGAATTGGCAACGACCGTTAGTCGTTGCCAATTCCTTTTCTGTGCACTCTGCTCCATCCTGAAATCCAGCCCCGCGGCGGTCAGCGGATGAAATGCGTCCACACCCGTTCTTCGGGTTCCGGGGCCAGACGGGGGCCGACGCCGGCCTTCAGCAGTTGCGCCATGTTCCTCGCCAGCACCCGCATCGTCTGCAAGCCTTCGGCATCTTCGTGCGCTTCGCGCGGCACCCGTCCGTGTACGCTGTTCCAATATTGCGACGACACGACGGGCATATTCGAAATCGTAAAATACTTGTTCAGGCGGTCGAACGTCGCACTCGCCCCGCCACGGCGGCAGACAGCCACGGCTGCGGCAGGCTTGTAGGCCAGATCGCGGCCGCACGAATAAAACACGCGGTCGAGCAGCGCGCAAAGCGAACCGTTCGGCCCGGCATAATAGACCGGCGAGCCGACCACAAGGCCGTCGGCCTGGGCAAGCTTCTCCCGCACGGCGGTATACACGGCATCGGAAAAGACGCAATGCCCCAGTTCCGCACATTTCCCGCAGGCGATACAACCCTGCATGGCCCTCGTCCCGATGTGGACGATCTCCGCCCCGATGCCTTCCGCTTCGAGCGTCCGGGCAACCTCGGACAAGGCGATAAAAGTGTTCCCCTCCCTGTGGGGGCTGCCGTTTATAAGCAATACTTTCATAGTGGTAATGTTTGTGTTCGTGCAAATATAGGTTTTTTTGGCATAACATACACCGCTGCATGTTCCCTGCCGGACGGGACTCCCCGCCCGGAGTCCGCCCGGCATATCGCACCCTGCGCATCGGGAGGGGGGGGGCACCCACCGGCAGCATTCCGCAGCCGGGATGCCCCGGGAAAAACAGGGCGGCATCCTGTGCCGCCCTGTCCGTTGCCCTAATCCTGAAAAGAGGCCCGGTCGAGCCAGTCGAGGCGCGCCGTCAGCCACTCCTTCATCGCCCGAACCTCCTGCCGGAACGCGGTTTTCACCTCGCTGTCCGCCGCTCCCTCCGGTTTCAGGTTATGCCACAGCCGGTTATCCTCGACGACCGAAGCCTCGGCATAGGCGGCCTCGCCGTCCACCTGCGCCAGGATGACGGCGAGGTTGGACTTGAAATAGCCGATGCGTTCCTTGACTTTCCGCACGAAGGCCGGATCCTGCAGCATCCGCTCGAACCACGGCGATTCGCGGTTCCAGTACCCTTCGGGGCCGCGCCCGTCCGTACCGTTCCACTTCGTATTGCCCATGCAGATGTCGAAATCCCAGATCGGCCCCATGTTCAGCTTCCCGCCGGGCGCGATATTCATATAGCAGCTCGTATAGAGCGACGCGTCGTTGGTCTTGGTGATCTCGCTGATCACGTACCAGTCCACATACGTATCGACGTTCAGGTACTTGGCATACCCCGTTTCGGGATCGGCGAAATCCGCACCATAGAGGGCATTCTCCGCTTCGTTGACGTAATTCCTGATCCATTCGTATTGCGGGCTTCCGGGTTCCACGTCGGGGTCTTTGATATTCATCAGGATACGCTCCGTGCGGAAATAAACATCGTCCGGGCTCAGGCGGTCGAGCTGGTCGGCCTCGAGCAGGTATCCCTCGTCGGTCACGTTCACCCGGTCTTCGGAGATCTTCATGTGCTCGCAAAGCTGGTAGGTGCCGTTGTAACGGTCATTGAGGAAAACATCGACGAAATGGGTCGTCGGCGTAAACTCCAGACAGCTCAGGCGGCCGATCGCATAGGCCGTCGCATTGCGTATCCCGCAGGCGTTGTCCATATAGTTGGCCAGCAGCACCCACGACTTGTCCTTGGGTTCGCCCAACAGGGACTGTTTCTTGCCGAACTTCAGCCGGTAGGGTTTCTTCGGCATGCCCCACGTACTGTTTCCGCGCCCTTTGATAGTGACATCCCCCTTGAAGACACTGCTCGGGCGCAGCCCGTTGTTATCCACGATCTTAAGCGAAGCGGCCACATATTCCTCCTTCGAGACGACCGGTATGCCGCCGGTGTCGATATAGACCACGGGCAGCCCCGTGAAGCTGACCAGGCTGACCCTGTACTCCCGCTCCTCGCCGCCTTTGCTCCTGACCGTCAGCACGACCGGGCCCGAAAAATCCACCTCGGTCTCTCCGCTGACGACCTCCTGCGCTCCCAGATAAACGCCCCCGCCTTCGAATTCGAACTCGGGGACGAGCACCTTGTCCTCCACCACGAATGAAGTTCTGCCGGAAATAATACCGTCACCGACCTCCAGCACCACATCCTGCGGCAATTTCGCCGCATTCGCCGCCGTCCGGAACCGGAACGACTCGATGACGGGGGCGAGTTCTTCCGCAGCTCCCTGCGTCACTGTAACGGTTTTCACCGTCCCGTCCGCCCCCGTCAACGTAATCAGTGCCTCACGGCCCTCGAGGGAGTTGTTGCCATCCACGCCGATCTTAAAGGTCTTTCCCTCGCACGGCTCGTTCAGGACATCCGCGCCCAGCACGTAACACCACTCGGCACTGACCCGGAGGCGCCATTGCTGCGGGCAGGAAACCACCAGGTCGAGGGTCGATTTCCCGGCCGGGAAATCGAGGGTTTCCGTAGATAACCGTATTCCGGGAGCGGGGTCGTCGCCCTCTCCGCACGCCTGCAGGGCAAAGAACACCGCCAGCGCGGCAACGATGCCGATCAGTTTTTTCATAATTCTAAATTTGAGATTAAGTCGAGGCACAATTGAAACCCGTAAAAATCAAAACTACACAAATATAACCATAATTATGAAAAAACGCGGCACATGTCAGAAATAATAAACAAGCCGCAACTGCCTGTCGTCAGAAGCGGCTGCAAGGCACCGCCACCCCTTCGCAGAATTCCGGCCGGGCAGGGAAAACCGGGCACAAAAAAAGGGGATTCTTTCTGATGTGCACCCCAAAGTTTGGACTGATT
>NZ_FR893444.1:0-10599 GCF_000435435.1 Alistipes sp. CAG:29
TCAGATCATTAGATCTGACCTTTTTTTATGTTTAGATTTTTACGGCCGGAGTTGCATGTCGAAAACGGACGGCCTTTAGGGCGCTCTGTTTTTTATTTCTTCCATTTTTTATGAAATCCGCAGTGGCTGCATGTCAACTCGTAAGTGTTGTTTTGGACGGAGAGGAGATGCAATGAAATATTATGGCACTTGGAGCAGCGCAGTGTCGATAATAACAGTTCATATTGCCTGAACAGGAGGATATTAATGCTGCTCACGGCGATGCATGACAATCCGAACCAAGGATTCTGGCAGGCAAATGCAAAAAATAATCCGCCTGCCATTATCAAAGAAAGTACAGTCAGTCCGGATAGGCGGATGATCCTGTTCTGCATGTGTTTCGAGAACCAGAGCGGCAGTGTGGCGCAAATACTGACTGTTGCAGGGACGAAACTGATGCAGATTAGCAGTAGATAGCTATTCATAATATCAGTCAGCCGGTCCCTCGGCGTATGTAAGTGGGGATAGTGGGATTGTATCATAAAAAAACGTGGGACAAAACTCATATATTTGCTTTTCGAGGTCTTAGGAAACCATGTAGTACAAATATAGAATGAAGCCCACGTTGGAAACGTGAGCGTCAAACTTCATTCCTCGTACTACTTCAGAAAGTTCCTAAGTTTCGAAAAGCAAGGTATAAAGCTAACGCTTTTTATATGTATGCCCTGCTTTTTTTGAATGCAAGGGCGTAATAATCTGAATTAGAGATCTTCTGTTGTTAATTCATAGGCAGTGCGATTTAAAATTCGTCACTACAAATATATATAAAAAATCGGAATAGCCGAAATCGAAGCCGATCTCCGGCATCGCATGGAAATTTGATTATCTTTGCTGCAACACCTGAAACTAAAAAAATGATCGAAATTCCCGAATCTCACGCGTATGCACGGCAAGCCGGCGATATGCTGTCCGGACGGACGGTTACCGATGTTTTCAACGCAACGTATCCTCATAAATTTACCTGGTATACCGGGGATCCGGCCGCATACAGGAGTTTGTTCGCCGGAAAAAAAGTTCTGGCTGCCGCAGGTTATGGGGCATTTGTCGACCTGCTGTTGGAGGATAGGGTGCATATCGCGCTTTCCGACGGCGTACACATGCGTTACTGTCCGGCCGGAGCGGATATCCCGCCCAAATACCAGTTGCTAATAGCATTCGACGATGACAGTTTCCTGGTCTTCACGGTGGCCATGTATGGCGGGATCAATGCTTTCCGGGATACACTGGATAATCCGTACTACCTGGGTGCCTTGTCGAAACCTTCCCCGCTCGGCGATGGGTTCGATGCCGCTTATTTCGACCGCCTGGTGGCCGGTGCTAAACCTAATCTTTCCGCCAAAGCGTTCCTTGCTACGCAACAGCGGATTCCCGGCTTGGGAAACGGCGTCCTGCAGGATATTCTTTTCAATGCACGGATCCACCCTAAACGGAAGATGGCGACGTTGGGCGAGCGAGAACTGGACGCGCTGTTCGGCGCTGTGAAATCCACGCTGGCCGAAATGACAGCGGTCGGTGGCCGGGATACGGAGAAGGATCTTTTCGGCAATTCCGGCGGGTATAAGGTTGTGCTCTCGAAAAATACATATGCGGATCCGTGCCCAGTATGCGGAGGTGCACTTGTCAAGGAGGCCTATCTGGGTGGCGCGGTTTACTATTGCCCGCATTGCCAGCCGTTGAAATAGCACCGGGTTTACTGGAGGGGGCGGATTTGTTTTTCAAAGATGCCCGGTCTGCGGTTCCGCCGAAAGAATGAACGGCAAAAGCCGGGGATTTCCCCGGCTTTTGCGTAATTGTGCGGCAGATAGATTATTGGCCGCATGGGCTGCCGAATAGCTGTGCGGACTCTCCCTGTTGTGACCCTGTCCCGGGCGAGCCGGTATTATTTCGGTGTAACTTCTACTGTTGTTGCGCGGTCGCGTGTGCGTCGGCCTTCTCTTTCATCCGGGCGGCGCGTTTCTCGCTGTCGGGGTGCGATGAAAACATCTTCTGTACGGTCGATGCCTTGGCTCCCTTCGAAAGTTCTACCAGTTTGTTCAGCGAGTTGCCCATCGCATAGGGGCTGAAACCGTGTTTTACGGAGAATTCAAATCCGTATTCGTCAGCTTCGTACTCCTGTTTCTGCGAGAATTGCGCATCGGTGAAGGCCGTCACCAATTCGCCCAGCTGCGAGCCGCTCAGCTTGGCCAGCCTGCTCCCTTCCGCAGCCCCGGCAGCATTGCGGGCCGCGGATGCCAGGTAGGCGTTTTTCATCGCATGTTTTGTGTCGGCGTGGACTACGTGCCCGATTTCGTGCCCGATGATCGCCATCAGTTCGTCGTCGTCCATCAGATCCATCAAGGCGCTGAAGACGCGGATCGAACCGTCGCCGCAAGCGAAGGCATTGACGTCGGCCACCTTGTAAACCTTGAAGTTGAGCGGTAACCCGTCGACCTCTGTGATACCCTCGGTCAGGCGTTTGAGGCGGGCCCCGTATTCGGTCGTCTCATCGGCGACGGGGTTGTTGGCGTCCATCCATGCTACGGCTTCGCGGCTCAACTGTGCGATGTCGCTGTCGCTCAGGGTCACCGCTTTGGCGACATCCTTCCCGGCGTCGAGCAGTTTTGCCGTGTTGAGTTTCTTGCCGCCGATTTTCAGCTGGGCAATCGCATCCCCGGGCCACAGGACGCTTAGGGACAGGACGGAACATAAAAGCAGGAGTTTCTTCATTTTCGTTTACGGAGTTTTAAGTTTCCAGGCAAAGATAGCAAATTATCCGGGAACCGCTATGGACGTAAAGCCCATTCGGTTTTCCCGGTTCCGAATGTTATTGCCGTGCTGCGAAGCTCAGTCTTTTTTCCAGCGCTTGAGTGTGGGAAAGTATTCGCGCATCAGCGTGACGGACTCCTCGAAAGTATAGCTTTTGCCATTTTCGTCGCGGAACTGTTCGTGGAACTGTGCACAGTGGCGGATCATCTCCTCCATCGTACATGCCGCGGTGAAGGTGCCGCCCTTGTAACAATAGACGCAGTATTCCCCGCTCGGGCTTCCGTCGGTTTCAGTGCCGAAATCGCCCGCCGCCTGCATCGGCATGCCGCAGCTCTGGCAGAATTTCATCTCTTCGTTCATCGTTCTAAAGTTTTATATCCTGCCGGAACCGATGAGGCGCGGTTCGTCGAGGATCGGTTTAGTCTGTGCCGGAAATATCCATTTTACAAATGTAGGCAATTCCCGTTTCCGGCAAATTTATTTGCCGGATATATTCGCGGGCATGGTTAAAAGCAAAAGCAGTCGATCATCCATTGGTCGTCTATACCTTTGACCGTGGCATTCAGATTCCCGTCCGATGAGGTAAGTTGCATCTCCTGCCGTCTGGTATCCCAGATAAAGTCCACTTCCCAGGTTATCGGGTTCATCTCTTCGGCGATGGCGGAGTAGTTGTCGATCAGCGGATCCTTGCGGAGCCACTCGCCCTGTCCGCTGCCTATTTTGCCTGTTTTAACACTGTCGGCCATCTGGTCGAAAGTCGTTTCCAGACTCTTGAGCAGGTCGGGCGTAAGGTAATTGCTTTGCTTCAGTGCGTGGACGTATTTGCCGAGTTCATCCCGGTCGAGTTTTACAAGTTTGCCTTCGTCATCGTATTTTGCAGCTTTCAGCTCCTTGAACGACCAGTAATTGGCTTTGTACCAGTCGATAAACTCGGTAGCCCTCTCTTTGGCCCGGGCTATATTGCGGGTCTGGCTGCGAACCGTTTCCGCAGGATAAAGTTCGTTCGGATACACGTCGAGTATTTGATCGAGGAGTATGCGCCACATGGCGCTGGTTCCGTCGTTGGAACGCCGCCCCCAGAACGTATAAGCCCAAAGCAACAGATATTGATCGTCGGAATTTCTGTTGACCGTGTAGCGTACATAGGGATTGGTGATGTAGTCGCCGTATTCTCGCCAAAGCAGATACGTGTCTTCCTCGTTTGCATAGTTGTAAATGTCAGTGAAAGCGTCCCTGCCGTTCTTTTCACCCAGTGCGTTCAACTCCCGCCAGGCCAGATCGAGCATGTCGACCCTTTTGGCAAAGAAATTATAATCGATAGCGTCCTTTCTTTTCAGCAGCGCTTTTTTCAGCCACCAGAGCATGGTGTCGAAATCCTCCGAATCGAAATCCTCATAGTCCGAGTGGAATACCTGATGGTAAAAGCGGCTTAACCGCTGTTTGACGACGAAGCGCATGCTGTCCCTTGCCGCGAATTCCCTGTATTTTTCTTCGCCTATCTCCTCGGGACTCGTTAGGATACAAGGCGTATAAATCGCATTCGGATTATATTCCAATATTTCGCTGCACTCCATTACAAAAGAATAAACGTAGTCTTCACCCAGTGCTGCCCAATCGTATTGGTTGTAGATATACATAGCGTCGTCGGCAAGACGTTCTGCGGTTTCTTCACTCACGACTACCTCTTCGTCGGGGCAGTCCGGGGTTTCTCGCTGCGCGTCCGATTCCGTATATTCCCGGTTGTCCGATGTCGAGCGGCGATGCGATTCCGACCAATAGAATGCGTCGGTCGAGGCGAGGTCGCATGCGATGGTCGAGACCAGAATGTATGCGATGGTCGACAGAATGAAAAGCAGGATCAGCACTATTTTCCAGCCGGTTTTTCGGATACGGGTGGTTCTGCGCAGGAGAAGTACCAGCAGCCAGGTAATAAAAAGATGTACCGCAATGAAAATGGAGAATACCCGGAAGAATCCCCGAATCCAGATGTCGGGTATTGTGGAAGCTAAGAAGGCGGACGGTACGGCCAGCAACAGCGACAGTGGTATGAAGAGCTGGGTTTTCGACAATCGCTCCACGAAACTCTGCTGTCGCTCCTCTTCCGAAAGAGGTTCTATTTTATTGGTCAGTCGCACCAGCCCCACGATTATGCAGGTCACCAGTGCGGGAAGCAGGAGAGTCCAGAATTCGAAGACGGCGAGCCATGTCAGAGGAGTCGAGTAGTCGCTGCCCAACTTGGAGTATAGGGCTATGAGGGAGATTGAAATGCCTATCCCCGTTGAAATCAGATAAATGCCGCTGATAAGCCGGCGAAAGTGTTTTCTTGTCATTATTGTTTGGGATTGTGTGTTGGGGTGGGGGTGTTATTTTGGCACGAAATCCAGGATCGCCCGGGCCGTCGCCTCGGGTTCTTCGAGGAATCCCATGTGTCCCGAGTTTTCCAGCCATACGACCTTCGCCTGCGGATGCTCCGCGACCATTTTCTCGGCCGCTTCGGGCGGGATGTAACCGTCTTTCCTGCCGAGGATAAAGAGCTGCGGCACCTTCGACGAGCGCAACATCGCGTTCTGGTCTTTGCGGGCGATCATGCCGCCCAGCAGGGCGACAATCCCTTCGTCCTCGGTAAGGAAAACCTGTTCGGTCAGGTCTTCGATATGATCCTGCATCCGCGCGCGGTTCTCTTCGGCAAAGCCTGCTGCCGGAGCTACCCGGGCGAGCATCTCCTTCTTGCCTGCCTTTACGAGGGCGATCTCCCTGCGGCGGTTTTCAGCTTTTTCGGGAGTGTCGCGATTGGGCGTGGAACTGAGCAGGACGAGCCCGTCGAGCATCTCCGGATGGCGCTCGCAGAATGCCAGTGCCACGTAGCCGCCCATGGAGTGTCCAACGAGCGTACAGCGCCCGATACCAAGGGCCGTGAGGGCGTCGGCTACCGTGTCGGCCAGGAAATCCATCGTATGCACTTCGCCTGTGACGACCGAAATGCCGTGCCCCGGCAGATCCAGCGTCACTACGCGTACCTCTTTATAGAGGTAGGGGACGAAATCCTCCCATACCAGTGACGATTCGAGATAGCCGTGCAGCAGCACGACGCACTTTTCACCGGCCTGTGAATCGCAGATATGCAGGGCCGTAGTCCCCGCCATTATGAATTTTTCGGTCATGTCCCGGGAATTATTCCTCCTCGTCATCCCCTTCGTCGAGGTAGTCGAGTACGGATTCGCGCCGCGTCGTGCCGAGGAGGTTCTCGTCGTCCTCTTCGTCGATCGAACGGTAGAGCGAGTGCCGCTCTTTGCCGCTCTTGCGTATCGGATCGAGGCGTTTTGCCTTTCGAAGTTCGTCTGCGTCGTGTTCGCGGATTCCCTTGGGTGTTTTCATGGGTGGGAGAGGATTGGTTTTAGAAATTGTCGGTTTCGAATACCCCGCTGAAAACCCTGCGGGCAGGGCCCGTGAGCCTGATATTCGTATAATTCTGTGTCCCGGCCTCGTGCGTGAAGCCCACGATCAGCTCTCCGCCGGGAACCTGTATCCGGTATTTTGTCGTTCCGTGCTGCAAAGCATAGTTGGTTATGATCGCCGCAGCCGTGGCACCCGTGCCGCAGGCCAGCGTCTCGTGCTCGACGCCCCGTTCATAGGTGCGCATACGGATCGCTCCGTTGCCCGTGACCTCGACGAAATTGACGTTCGTACCCTGCGGGAACCGCCCCGTATCGTAACGGATACCCCTGCCGCGTCCGTTTACGTCGATGCCGTCGACATCATGCACCATTTCCACGTAGTGGGGAACCCCCGTATTGAGGAACCACCAGCCGTCGCCGCTGCGGATTTCCGATACATTTATCATGCCCAGCTCGATTTCGCCCGCGGGGCCCTGCGCACGCCGGATGTGTGCCGTATGCACGCCGTCCGTCGCGTCGAAATATTTGGTTTCCCCGCCGATGCCCAGATGTTCGGCGAAGAGCGCGAAGCAGCGGGCGCCGTTGCCGCACATCTCCCCTGCCGACCCGTCGGCGTTGTAGTAACGCATCGAGCAGTCCAGCCCGGCGCTGCGGCGCAGGGTCATCAGCCCGTCGGCGCCGATGCCGAAATGACGGTCGCACAGGGCGGCGATATGTCCGGCATCCGGCCGGAATGCTCCCTCGCGGTCGTCGATCAGGATGAAATCGTTGCCCGCCCCCTCGTATTTGACGAATTTTACCAGCACTTCCGATAGTGGTTATATCATCGCAAAAATAATAAAACTTCTAAAAGTTTTACTACTTTTGTGGAAAATATGCGTATTCGCCGCTACCGGCAGGCGCCCGTATTGTTTTTTCAGAAAACCTATAAATACAATTCCCATGAAAAGTGTGCTTTTCAAGCATCGTTCGATACGTAAGTTCCGTTCCACCCCAATTCCCGAGGACGTGCTGCACGAGATTCTCGAAGCGGCATCGCGTGCTTCGACATGCGGCAACATGCAGCTCTACTCGCTGGTTGTGACCCGCGATGCCGCTTTGCGCGGGAGGCTCGCCCCGTGCCACTTCAACCAGCCGATGGTGACGCAGGCTCCGTGCGTGGTGACGGTCTGCGCCGATGTGCACCGCTTCTCGATGTGGTGCCGGCAGCGCGATGCCGACCCGGCCTATGACAATTTCGCGTGGTTTCTCAATGCCGCGACCGATGCCCTGCTCGCCGCCCAGAACCTGTGCGTCGAGGCCGAACTGAAGGGGCTGGGCATTTGCTATCTCGGAACGACGATCTATACTGCCGGCGAGATCGCCGACATTCTGGAACTGCCCAAGGGCGTCATTCCGCTGACGACCGTCGTCGTGGGGTATCCCGACGAGTCGCCCGGGCTGACCGACCGCCTGCCGCTCGAAGGCGTGGTGCACTATGAGAAATATACCGACTATACGGCTGCCGAAATCGACGAGTTGTGGGCCGAGCGTGAAGAGTCGGAACTCACCAAACGCCTCCTCGAGGAGAACGACCTGCCCAACCTGGCGCAGGTCTTCACGCAGCGCCGCTACGTCCGCAAGGACAACCTTGCGATTTCGAACTCCTATTTCGCGCTCCTGAAGGAAAAAGGGTTCTTTAACAACTGACGCTGGGGTGCGGGGGGCCTGTCGTATATTCGTTGCCGCCATGCTGGGCCTGATCTGCTCCGCATGCAGCGTCACGCGCAAGATCCCCGAAGGTCAGTACCTGTTGCAGAAGGTGAAGATCGACGCCGACAAGTCGACGCCCCGCAAGGAGCGTATCACTGCGGCTGATTTCGAGAAATACGTGCGCCAGACCCCTAACAAACGTTTTCTGGGTACCAATTTCTATGTCTGGCTCTACGAGCAGGCCAATCCCGGCAAGCAGAACTGGTGGAACAACTGGAAGCGCCGGATCGGGCAGGAGCCCGTATTGCTGGACATGGGCCTGACGGAGCGGAGTGCCCAGAACCTGAAGATCTTTATGGATTCGAAGGGATTTCGCGCGTCGCAGGTGACCTTCGAGGTGGATACCACTTCGCGGCGCAAACGCGCCAGGGTCACCTACCGAACCCGGCAGGGCGAGCCTTACCGGATCGACTCCGTTTCCTATGAGTTCCGGGACAAGTTCCTCGAACAGATCATCCTTCCCGATACCGCCAATACGCTGCTCCGCAAGGGCGGCATCTTCGACATCACGGTACTCGACCGCGAGCGCGAGCGTATTGCGGCCTACCTCAAGGAGCGGGGGTATTACAACTTTACGGTCAACAACATCGAGTATGTGGCCGATACGCTGGGCGGCGGCCATAAGGTCGGGCTCGAACTGGTTGTCAAGCAGAACCTTACGGGATATGACGAGCGCGGCCTTCCGGTCATGGACAACAACATGGTCTACCGTATCGACCAGATCAACGTCTTCCCCAATTACGACCCTACGGTAGCCCGAACCGATTCGACCTTCCTGCAGCGGCTCGACACGCTCTATTACCGCGGCCTGAATATCGTCTACGAGAAACGCCCCAACCTGCGACCCGCGATCCTGCGGCAGGCGGTGCCGCTCTACCCGAACTATGTCTACAATTCGGCACAGGTGAACCGCGCGTATACCGACCTGATGTCGCTCGGGTATTTCAAGAGCGCCAAAATCGAATTCGAGGAGCAGCCCCAGAGTGCCGATGTCACCAACTATGTCTCCTTTATCGGAGCATCGGCCGATTCCACGCAGACCCGCTATACGCGGGAAGGGTACCTGAAATGCAATATCCTCTGTACCCCGACCCTGAAACAGAGCTTCAAGGTCGATCTGGAAGGAAGCACCACGTCGAGCTTCTACGGGCTGAAAGCCACCGTGGGCTACCAAAACCGCAATATTTTCCGGGGTGCCGAAGCATTCGACGTTTCGTTCACGGCCGGTTATGAGTTTATGAAGGCTCCCGATGCCAAGAAGAAGCGGGCTACGGAGTTCGGCATAACGACCGGGCTGACTTTCCCGCGTTTCCTGATGCCCTGGCGCACGCGGCGGTTCCGTTCGGTCAACCAGCCCAAGACCAAGGTCGAGTTGTCGGTCAATTTCCAGGATCGCCCCTATTACCGGCGCACGCTTTCCAGCGCGGGCATCACCTACCAGTGGACGAACGACCGTTACTCGTCGTTCTCGCTGCGGCCCATTGACATCAACGTGGTCGATGTCAACAACCTCGACGAATCGTTCCTGATGATAAACAAGACCGACTCTGCGGGGCACCAGGAACTCACTCCGAACAAGTACCTGCTCGAGAGTTTCCGGACGCAGTTCATCGGCGGGCTGACGTTCGGCTATTCGTACAACAACCAGCGCAAGAACCTTGGGGGCAATGCGACCAATATTCGGTTCAATTTCGAGACGGCGGGCAACCTGATCGACGCCGTAGACCGCCTGTTCTACGCACGTCCCAAAGACGGAAGCCCGGCCAAGATCTTCGGGATCGAATATTCACAGTATTTCCGTACCGACCTGAGCATCAGCCGCAAGATCATGCTGGGCGGCGCCACGGCACTCGTCGGCCGCATCTATGGCGGCGTGGCGATGGCTTACGGCAATTCGGCCTCCGTTCCGTTTGACCGCCAGTTCTATTGCGGCGGCAGCAACGGCATGCGCGGCTGGGCGCCCCGTACGCTGGGGCAGGGTTCGGTGCCCGACCCTCACAGCTCCTTCCCGATACAGACGGGCGATGTGAAGCTGGAGGCCAACCTCGAACTGCGTTTCCCGGTATGGGGCATGGTGCATGGCGCGACCTTCTTCGACCTGGGAAACATTTGGTATATCCGCCAGAGCTCCGACTACTCCGACGATGCGGTCTTTCATTTCGACAAGTTTTACAAGCAGTTGGGTTTCAATACGGGGATCGGCCTGCGGCTGGACATCAAGTTTGCGGTACTCCGCCTCGACTGGGGCGTGCAGCTCCATAATCCGAACAATCCCTCCGGCGAAAAGTGGATACACAACCTGCGCTGGAAAAATACGGCGCTCAATTTCGGCGTGGGGTATCCCTTCTGATCCCCGCCCTTTCCTTTTTTGCCGGCGGAGGATTACCCTCGGAGCCCGACGCATAAAGCCTCCCCGGCCGTATGGCCGGGGAGGCTTCGTTGTCTGCGGCAATGCCGTGCCGTCAGTTCTGTGCCTTGTACTGCGAAGGCGACATGCCCGTATTGCGTTTGAAGTAGCTGCCGAAGAACGATTGGTTCGGGAAATTGAGGTAGTAGGCGATCTCCTGAATGCTCATGGTGGAATATTTGAGCAGTGTCTTGGCCTCGATGATCACGTAGTTGTCGATCCACTCCGAAACCGACAGCCCGCTGATCCGTTTTATGAGCG
>NZ_FR893444.1:10630-29462 GCF_000435435.1 Alistipes sp. CAG:29
CGTCGTGAGGTATTTGGGCGTGATGCAGAGTTGTCGGGCATAGAACCCCACGCTGCGTTCGGTGCGGTAGTGTTCGCCCAGCAAGTGCGTGAATTGCTTGAAATATTCTTCGGCCCGGTTGTGTATGGGATTCTGTACTTCGGGATGCTCCGAGAGGTAGTTGTAGAGGACGTCCCCGACCTTGTAGATCGTCGCGGCAATCAGCCCGTTGATGATATCGTACGTGAAATGGGTTTCTTTGCCCCGGGTTTCACGCTCGATCTGCGCGATGAAACTGCGTATCGAGTGGCTTTCCTCGTGCGTGAGCGTCAGGCAGGGGTTGGCTGCGAATTGCAGGAAAAGCTGGAGCAGGTTTTTTGTGTCGATGTTGATGCGGCGCAGGAAATCGGGTGATACGACGATTACGTTGGCCCTGAAATACTCCTCCGACTTGACCTGGAGGATATTCTTCGGGCTGAAGATGAAGATCGAATTTTTCTTCAGCCGGTATTCGTGCAGGTTGAGCGATACGCTGGTTTCGCCTTCCGTGCCGACGCCGATGACGAAGGCGTCGATGCGGCACGGGAACCGGAAAATTTCCATACGGTTGTCGCTGCTGGCCGTGAAGCACTCCCTCATCAGGCCCTGGCGGTTGTCCCCGGACATTTCGATGAGCTGCGACAGCGTGAATGAGTTGATCATAGTTTCTGTGTGTTTTCTGTTCATTTATCCCTTACAGTCGGGCTGAATATAGCAAAAAAACAGTAATTTAAGTTCATTATGTTCGATAATCGAACGAAATGAACAATATAGACTCCTTTCCGTATTTTTCCGGTTGTTTTGCCGGATATGGGCATGAAAAAAGTGCCGGGGAGCCGGCACTTTTTAAGTTTTTATTTTGAGTTTATTCGTCTTACCTTATTTTGCCGCAGGTGCTGCGGGAGCGGCGGGCGTAGCTGCCGGGGCGTCCGTGATACCCAGCTCCTTCTTCACGGCCGGGGCGAGGTCGGTCAGCATGGCCTCATCGAAATAGGCCAGCGACCCCGTCGAGGTATCGAAGACTGCCAGGTAGCTGCCAGCGCTTGCGACCTTGTCGATAGCAGCCTTGGCCTTGTCGATGATCGGGGCCAGCAACTCGTTGTAACGCTTCTGGAGATCCTGCTGTGCAACCTGTTCGAAATCGTTGCGGCGCTGGATGAGGTCATTCAGTTCCTTCTCTTTGAGCTGGCGTACGGCGTCCGACATGGTCGAGAAATTCTTGTTGAACTCCTGGTACTTGTTATTGTATTCGACGACAATGTTCTCCATGCTCTCCTGAAGATCCTTACTGTAAGCTTCGATGTTGGTCTGCATCTCCTTCATTTCCGGCATCACCGAGATAACTTCCTGGGTGTTGATGCGCCCGAATTTCTGTGCGAAGAGCGATGTGGCGCCCATCACGAATACAACCGCAAGGGTTAGTTTGATTGCTTTTTTCATAAATTATCAGTTAATGTTTTGATGATTCTATTTTTTGAGGACGTCGATAACCTGCTGCGTACGGTCTACGCTGGGGTTCGAGTAGAGCAGTGTCGGGTTATTGGCCGAATCGAGCACCACGTCGGCACCTACCTGCTTGGCATAGGCTTCGATCGCGGAGAATACCTGTTTCTGGATCGGCTCGATCATTTCGACACGCTTTTTCATCAGGGTGCCGTCATTGCCGAAGAGTGTTTCCTGATACTCCTGTGCCGCTTTTTCTTTGGCCAGGATGTCGTTTTCCCGAGTTTGGCGCGTCGCGGCCGTGAGCGAGGCTTTCTGGTTCATGTAATTGTTGTAGAGCGTCTCCACTTCGGCGAACTTCGCGTCTACCATATCCTGATATTGTTCGGCCAGTTTGTCCAGCGTGGAAAGCGCAGTGTTGTAGGCGTCGATGGACTTGAAGACCTTTTCGCTGTTTACGATTATGTAGTTCTGGGCAGCCAGTGTGCCAGCCGAGAGAACGAATGCCGCTATTAAAATCAGACGTTTCATAATCCTTTGTGTTTTAAGTTAATATTCAGCCGGTTTCCCGGAACGGTGCTATAAATATAACTATTTTCTTTCAAATTTATTGCCACACTGCGCTTTATTTGCGCTTCCCGTATGTTTGCCCGGAAAGCCGGCTGGGGAGTTGCCCTCCCGCTGGCCGCCCCGCCGTGCCGCGGTTTAGAACTGCTGGCCCAGTACGAAGTGGAACTGGCTGCCGCTCTTCTTGGTCGAACCTGCCGGGGCGTCGAATCCGTAGCCCCAGTCGATACCCAGCATACCCACCACCGGCAGGTAGAGGCGGACACCGAAGCCGGCCGAACGCTTGATCTTGAAGGGCGAGAACTTCTTCCACGATTCGAACGCATTACCGCCTTCGAGGAAGCCCAGTACATAGATCTGCGACGAGGGTTTCAGGATGACCGGGTAGCGCAACTCGGCCGTGTATTTGTTGTAGCCGACCGAATAGTCGCTCGTGGGGTCGAGTGCCCCGTCTTCGTAACCGCGCATCGAGATGATGTCGATACCGTATATATTATACCCCGACATACCGTCGCCGCCGACCTCGAAACGCTCGAAAGGCGAAACCTTGTGTTTATTGTAGTTACCCAGGTAACCCATCTCGGCCTTGAGCATCAGCACCAGGTTCGAGTTTTTCGTCAGCGCCTGAAACCACTGTGCCTTGAACTGCCATTTGTGGAACTCTACCCAGCGGTAACGCTCCTGGTTGGCCTTGTCGGCGGTCGTGCTGTTCGTGCTGTTGGCCAGTTGTTCGAGTTTCTTGTAATCCTTGCCGTCCCAGAGCGAGTAGGGGGGCGTGAACTGCACCGAAGCGCTGAACTCCGAACCGCGGCGCGGATAGATCGGCTGGTCGACCGAGTTGCGGGCGAATACGAGTTTGAGCGAAAGCAGGTTGGCCGCACCGTTGGTCATGCCGAACGTGTTCCAGTTCTTGAGCGAGAAACGTTCGTAGCTGGCTTCGCCGTAGAGCGTGAAATAGGGGTCGGGCCAGTTCAGACGCTTACCCAGACCGGCTGCCACGCCGTACGTGCGGAAATACTGCGTACTCTTCTGCCATACGTAGTAGGCGTTGTTCTGCTCGGAGAAATGCGCCGAGATCGTGAACGAGTTGGGCTTCTTGCCGCCGAGCCACGGGTCGGTGAAACTCAGGGCGAAGGCCTTGTAATAGGTACCGTTGGTCTGGGCCGATAACGACAGACGCTGGTTCTGTCCCATCGGGTAGGGGCGCCATGCGCCTTTTTTGAAGAAATTTTTGACCGAGAGGTTGTTGAGCGTGATGCCGACCGAACCCACGAACGTACCGGAACCCCAGCCGCCCGCGATGTTGAACTGGTCGGATGCCTGCTCCTCGAGCGGCCAGTTGACGTTGACAAGCCGGTCGGATACCGGTTTGATGTCGGGCATGATCGTTTCGGGGTTGAAATGCCCCATCGAACCGAGCGTGCGGATGGTCTGCATCAGCAGCGAGCGGTCGTAGAGTTCGCCCGGGAAGGTGCGCAGCTCGCGGCGGATGACCTCGTCGTCGACGCGCTGGTTGCCCGTGATGCCCACCTCGTTGATCTGGAACTGCTTGCCCTCGAATACCTTGACCTCGATGTCGATCGAGTCCGGGCCGATGATCGTCTCGGCGGGTTCGATCTGCGACATCAGGTAGCCGTTGTTCTGGTAGAGCGACGAGACGGACATCGCCTCGGGGTCGGTTTCCTTGCCGATGCCCAGTCGTTTGTGCATCGACTTTTTGTCGTAGGTGTCGCCCTTGCTCACGCCGAACATCTGCTGCAGGTCGTTGGTTTCGTAGACCGAGTTGCCGACCCACGATACGTTGCGGATGTAGTATTTGTTGCCTTCCGAGACTTCGAGGTCGATGCCCAGCCGCTTGTCGTTGATCGGGTAGATCGAATCGCGTACGATCGTGGCGTTACGGTAACCGCGCGAGTTGTAGAAGTCGATCAGGAGGTCTTTGTCCTCTTCGTAATCGTTTTCGTTGAGCTTCGCCCCGCGGAAAATGTTGATGCTCTTCTGGTGGGTCTTCTTGAAGGTACGGCGCAGGCGTTTGTCCTTGAACTGTTCGTTGCCCGTGAAATTGATCTTGCCGATCTTGACCTTGTTCTTGCGGTCGATGAGGAACGTGACGTTCACCATCTGCGGGCGCAGCGTGTCGTTGGTGATGCGCACGTCCACCTCCGTATTGCGGAAGGCTTTTTCCGACCAGTAGGCCTTGATGAGTTTTTTGTTCTTGTCGATGATATAATCCGACAATTCGCTGCCCCGCTTGAGTTTGAGCTTCTCCAGCAGGTCTTTCTTCTTGCCCTTCGAGATGCCTTCGAAATCCCAGTTGTTGACACGGGGACGCTCCTTGAGGAAAACCTCCAGGTCGAGGCTGTCGCCTTCGATCTGGGCACCGATCTTCACGTCGGAGAAGAACCGCTGGCTCCACAGGCGCGAAATGGCATTGGCGATGAAATTGCTGGGCAGGTAGATCGAGTCGCCTGCGATCAGCCCGGCCGAGGATTTGAGAATGTCGGAATTGAGGTACTGCACACCGTGGATATTGATGTCGCGGATGTAGTAGAGCTTCTGGGGGTCATCCTGCCGCATCATGGGGGCGTTTTCCGGGAATGCGGGCTTCGACGAGGCCGCGGTGTCTGCAGGATTCTGTTCCTGGGCGAATATATTCGTGCAGCATAACACGAAGGTCACGGCTGCCGTGAATATCTTACCGAAATAATTCATCTATTTTAATCTAATCTTTACTTCATCTATTTAACCAGCCCGAAACGTCGGTCGCGGCGGGCGTATTCCTCCATTGCCCGGTCGAACTCCTCTTCGGTGAAATCGGGCCACAGCACCTCCGGAAAATAAAGTTCGGCATAGGATGCCTGCCAGAGCAGGAAATTGCTCAACCTGCATTCGCCGCTGGTGCGGACGACCAGATCGGGGTTCGGGTAGGGCGCCGTGTCGAGCGAAGCGCTGACCGTCCCCTCGGAGATCTCCTCCGGGGCGAGCTCTCCGGCTGCGACCCGTGCGGCGATGCGCTGCACGGCGCGCGTGATCTCGCTGCGCGACGAATAGTTGAGCGCAAGGATCAGCGTCAGCGTCTTGCCCCCGGCCGTCCGTTGCTCGGCTTCGCAGAGGTAGCGCTGCACCTTTTCCGAAAATCGCGTGCGGTCGCCGATCATCCGGATCTCCACCCCCTGGCGGATCAGTTCCGGGGTTTCGTTGACCACGCTCTTGCAGAAAAGCTCCATCAGCGCGTCGACCTCCTGCGCGGGACGCCCCCAGTTTTCGGTCGAGAACGCATAGAGCGTCAGGTACCTGACGCCCCAGCGTGCCGCTGCGCGCAACGATGCCCGGACAGGCTCCACACCTGCAACATGGCCTTCGTAACGCTCCTTGCCGCGCAGCTCGGCCCAGCGGCCGTTGCCGTCCATGATGATGGCGACGTGTTGGGGTATGCGATTCTGCTCGCTCATATTAGGGCACAAATATAGGGAATTAAAATGAAAATCTACCTACTTTACTGAACAACTTTACACCGATTTAAGACAAGGGCTTCAACTGCGGATGTCGATGCCCCACATCATTTTATTCCGTAACGTGTCATAAAATGATATATTGTGCGGTACGGCCAGAAAAATCTTCTGATCGGCGCGTTTTATCGTGAAGGCCGCTTCCTGCCCGATGGCGTACACACGGCTGTCGAGGGTGACGAATGCGTCGGAGCGCCGCGCGTCGACACGGAGCGTGATCGTGGCCGAGTCGGGGATGACTACGGGGCGCATCGTGAGGTTGTGCGGAGCCAGGGGGGAAATCACCAGGCAGGCGCATGTCGGGGCTACGACGGGGCCTCCGGCGCTGAGCGAGTAGGCCGTCGACCCCGTGGGGGTCGAGACGATCACGCCGTCGCCGTGGTAGGTGGCCACCATCTGCTCGTCGACGTAGGTTTCGACCGAGATCATGCCGGCGCCGTGGCGCTGTACGGTGAATTCGTTGAGCCCCAGCTCCGTGTCGGGCTGCTCGGCATAGTCGCCCGTGGCTTCGATCATCGAGCGGGGCTCGGTGGTGAGGCGTCCTGCCGCTACCTCTTCGAAGATCAGGTTCAGCCCGGCGCTCGGGGCGCTGGTCAGGAACCCGAGGTGCCCGGCATTGATGCCCATGACGGGGATCGGGGCGCCGCAGAGGCGGTGTACGCCTTCGAGCAGCGTGCCGTCGCCGCCGTAACAGACCATCAGGCTGTCGGCGGGCTGCTGCCCGATGCATTGCCCGTAGACTTTTTCGGGCGGGATCTGCATGCCCGTGAGTTCGGTGACGAGGGGGGCGAACTCCTCGTTGACGGCGTAGTCGAACCCGAAAAGGCGGAGTGCATCGAACAATTGGCATATCTCGGCTGCGGTGTGGGAGAGCTGCCTGCGGGAAAAAAGTATGATTTTCATCGGCGGAGTTTCGAAAAAATAAGTAACTTTACCACGTCAAGACGACATCCGGGAGCCGTTCGTGCCCCCGTGCGGATCGGCCGGCGCGGTCGGGTTCAACATCGGGACGGCATGGTTCGTGCTCCGCCTGGGGCTTTATACAAGCGGCTTGTGCCGTCATTACGTGCAAATATAGCGAATTTTATGACAAAGTTAAGTGTAAACATCAATAAGATTGCCGTGGTGCGCAATTCGCGGGGCGGCAACATGCCCGATGTGGTTCGCGCAGCCCTTGATATCGAGCGTTTCGGCGCCGACGGCATCACGGTGCATCCGCGCCCCGACGCCCGGCATATCCGTTACGACGACGTGCGCGACCTGAAGTGTGTGCTAACTACCGAACTCAACGTCGAGGGCAACCCCATCCCGAGTTTCGTCGACCTCGTGCTGGAGGTCGTCCCGGCCCAGGTGACCCTGGTGCCCGATGCGCATGACGCCATTACGTCGAATGCCGGGTGGGATACGCTCGCCAACCGGGATTTCCTGACCGGGGTCGCGGCGCGGTTCCACGAAAAGGGGATCCGGGTTTCGGTCTTCGTCGATCCCGACCCTGCGATGGTCGCCGGTGCGAAGGCTTGCGGCGCCGACCGCGTGGAGCTCTATACCGAAGCCTATGCCCGCGAGTACCCTGCAGGTGCCGACGCCGCGCTGGCACCCTACCTGGCTGCTGCCGAAGAGGCGCGCCGCCAGGGGCTGGGGCTGAACGCCGGGCATGACCTCAGCCTGGAAAACCTGCGCTTCTTCGTCGGCCGCATCCCGTGGACGGACGAGGTGTCGATCGGCCATGCGCTGATCTGCGATGCGCTCTACTACGGGCTGGAAAACACCGTGCAGCTTTATAAACGTGAACTTAAATATTAAAAAAATAGAAGCCGGATATGAAAAAAGCCATTCTCTTTGCCGCGGCTCTGTTCGTCGCGGTCGCATCGTTCGCCCAAAACGAATACAACTATCAGAAACGCAGTCTTTTCGAACAGTTGCCGATCCGAGGTAACGACATCGTTTTCCTCGGGAACAGCATCACCGACGGCTGCGAGTGGGCCGAGTTGTTCAACAACCGCCATATCAAGAACCGCGGTATCAGCGCCGACCGTTCAGGGTGGCTGCTCGACCGCCTCGACCCGATCGTCAACGGCCATCCCAAGAAACTGTTCCTGATGATCGGCACCAACGACCTGGCGGCCGGTGTGTCGCCCGAGGAGGTAGCCGCCAACATCGGAAAATTACTCGACCGCTTCGCCGAGGAGTCGCCCTGGACGAAGATCTACGTACAGAGCATTCTCCCCGTGAACGGCGTGGATACCAAGGCCAAAGCCAAGAATCACTGGAAAAAGGGTGCCGAGATCATCGAGGCCAACAAACTGATCGAAGCGCTTTGCGAAGGCCGCAAGAATGTGCTCTACATCGACGTCTATTCGGCCTTGGTCGACCAAAAGGGGATGCTCGACAAACGCTATACGAACGACGGGCTGCACCTGATGGGCGAGGGGTATCTCGCCTGGAAAGAGGTCATTGAGAAATACGTGAAATAGCCGCGTGCCGCTGTCGAACCCCATATTCCGGAAAATTTCGCGTATCGCCGGCGAGCAGGGTGTGCGGGCCTTTGTCGTCGGCGGTTACGTGCGCGACCACTACCTTCGCCGCCCTTCGACCGACATCGACGTGGTCGTCGTGGGGAGCGGGATCGCCCTGGCCGAAGCGTTGGGGCGCGAGTTGCATACCAAAGTGTCCGTTTTCAAGACTTTCGGCACGGCGATGCTCCGTGCCGGGGGAATCGAGGTCGAATTCGTGGGCGCCCGCAAGGAGTCTTACACGCACGATTCGCGCAAGCCGCAGGTCGAGGCCGGGACGCTGGAAGACGACCAGCGCCGCCGTGACTTTACGATCAATGCGATGGCGTGGTCGCTCGATGCCGATTCGTTCGGCGAGTTGGTAGACCCGTTCGACGGGATGTACGACCTGGAGGAGTGCATCATCCGTACGCCGTGCGACCCCGACATCACCTTCTCGGACGACCCCCTGCGCATGATGCGTGCCGTGCGTTTCGCCTCGCAGCTGGGCTTCACGATCGAGGAGGAGACCTTCGATGCCATCCGCCGCAATGCGCCGCGGATCGGGATCGTATCCCGGGAGCGCATTGCCGCCGAACTCAACAAGATCGTCCTGTCGCCCGTCCCGTCGATCGGCTTCGAACTGCTGGAGGCGACCGGGTTGCTGGAGCGGATATTCCCCGAGCTGCATAACCTCAAAGGGGTCGAGAAACGCGGCGCCCATGCGCATAAGGACAATTTCGTCCATACGCTCAAGGTGCTGGACAACGTCGCCCGGCACAGCGACGACCTGTGGCTGCGCTGGGCCGCCGTGCTGCACGACATCGCCAAGCCGCTGACCAAGGCCTACGACCCGAAGGCCGGCTGGACGTTCCACGGGCACGAGGTCGTGGGATCGAAGATGGTGCCCGGGATTTTCCGGCAGTTGAAACTGCCCCTGAACGAGCATATGAAATTCGTGCAGAAGATGGTTTTCCTGCACCTGCGGCCGATCATCCTTTCGGAGGATATGGTCACCGACTCGGCCGTGCGCAGGCTGCTGTTCGAAGCCGGGGACGATGTGGAAAAACTGATGACCCTGTGCGAGGCCGACATCACGTCGGGCATCGACGCCAAGGTGAAGCGCTACCTGGCCAATTTCGGGCTGGTACGCCGCAAGATGAAAGACCTCGAGGAGCGTGACCGTATCCGCAACTTCCAGCCTCCGATCACGGGCGAGGTCATCATGCAGACCTACGGCATCGGGCCGTGCCGTGCGATCGGCGACATCAAGGAGGTCATCAAGAACGCAATCCTCGACGGGGAGATTCCCAACGACTACGACGCGGCCTATGCCCTGATGGAGCGGCTGGCCGCGGAAAAGGGATTGACCAAAACCGCGGCCCGGAACACGTAGGAACGCTGCCGCCCCGTCGTTGTATTAAAATAAAAAAGGTCGAGTTTTCCGCTCGGCCTTTTTTATTCGCCGGATTATATTTTGGCTGCCGGGTCGTAAGCCCCGGTGGCGATTATTTCGAGGGCTTTTTCCAGGATTTCGTCGCGTCCGGCCTGTAAGCCCGGGACTGTGGCATAAACCGGGACGTCGATCCGAACGCCTGCGCGCTGGGTGTTCGTGCCGTCGGGATAGAGGACGCCCAGCCCGGAGAAATATCCGAAATCGCCCCCGGGCATTACGAGTGCCGAAATGTTGCCGTCGGCGCCTGCCGTTTGCGTGCCGACGACCGTGCAGCGCGGTGTGGCCTGGAATGCCATGGCAGTATATTCCGCCTGGCTTTGGGTCGATGAGTCTACCAGCACGATGACGCGCCCTTTGTAGTAATCGGGATTCTCCGCGACGGCGGGATTGTCCGGGTTTACGAAGAGGGAGTCCTGCAACTCATGGAATACTCCGGGCAGTGCGCCGGTCGGCGCAAGCCAGATGACGTGCGGCGACGTACGGGGCATGAAGTAGCGGCCGATGAAGTCGAAGATCATGAACTCGCGGGGATAGCAGCGCAGATCGACGATCAGGGCCTTCGTATCCCGGAATTTTTCCATAATCCGGGCGCCGTCCGCTTTGGTGTAGTTAACCCCCGTCATGTAACCTATGCCGTCGGCAACCATGCGTATGTTGGCGGTGTCGAGCATGCGCTCCGTGATGTAGGGGCTCCAATCCATGACACTGCGCGTCGCAATCCGTTCCGTCAGCCGCCGGCCGTCGCGCACCAGCTCCACGGCGGCCGTATCCCGGTGGGAACAGACCATACACATGGCCGTCATGTAGTTGCGGTTCTCGGCGTTGGATGCGGCTTCGAAACGGGCAAGCCCGTCGTGCGTGCTTTTCCATCCGCGGCCGTCGATCGAGAGGATTTCGTCGCCCTTGCGCAGCGGGCCGTCGGCGATTACGAAGACCCGGTCTTCGGCGTTGCGCACCTCCGCCGGAACGGTGTTGTAACCGAACATATTGTATCTGACCAAGGCTGAATGCGAATCGCACAGCTCCCGCAGGAGCATGGCCTGGTTCGGGTTGCCGGGTGTTTGCCCGGGTATGAAAAGCGGAATGTATTTTTCCGGGATTTCGCCCCACGGGGTATCGGTAAGGTTACGGTTGGGGGAGAAATATTCGATGACGTTCCAGAAGCGGAACAGGAACAGCATCCGGTAACCGCAGTCGTCGGACGAACCGGCAGTGCTTTCGTTTCGCATCACGAAATTTCCTGCGTTTGCTGTAAAATCCGTGTAGCGGTTTGCTTCGCGTTTGGCGTAGCGCAATTCCCGCAGGAGGCGCGGGAGGGTGTTGCCTAACCGTGCCGAGTCGTCCATCCAGAGCAGGTCGGCTGTCCGGGTGCATTTCACTGTTTTCAGGGCTTCGTCGTATTCCGCCTTGTCGGTGTTGAACCGTCCGAGCCCCTTTACCCATTCGGAAAGGACTTTGTTGCGTTTGGCCGGGGTGGCTTTGGCGACTTGCGGCAAGAGCCCGAAAAGCTCATAATCGACATTGAGGGTCGAATCGGCGAAAACGGGATGGTGGTACTTGACGTAACCCCATACACGGCAGGTGACACCGAGGTTTTCGATGACCTGCGGATCCCGGGCGTCGAGGGAGTCGAGTGTGAAGCCCGAAGAGACGGAATAGTCGGGGTAGTGTTTGGGCTGCATGGAAGAGCAGCATGCACAACAGATCGTTGCGGCGAGGAGCAGGAGGGATTTCATGTCAGTGAGAGGTCGGTTTCCTGCAAAACGGGAACAATCAGTAATTTAGTATTTTCGGCAGCCGGTTTTTTATGCCCGGGGCCGATTTTCCGGAGCCTGTCCCGCCGCGGCCCTCTCCGCATCCAGTTGTGCCCGCGATTTCGACTTGGTAACCAGCCATACCCCGGCGAAGACGCACAGGGCGGCGACGCCTTTCGTAAAGCCGAAGGTGTCGAGCCCGACGGCGACGGTGAACAGCACCGCCACGAGGGGCTGCACATAGTTGTACATCGACACGACGGTCGGGCGCAGGTAACGCTGCCCGATCGGCACCATGAAATAGGAGAGGAAGGTCGAGCAGACCACCACATAGCCGATGCCTGCCCAGGTGCGGGGTGCAAGCGCGGCGTAGTCCACCCCTGCGAGCGGCCGGTAGTAGATCGCCACGGCGGCGACGGCGGCGAAGAGGAACATCCATTTCATCGTCGTCACGGGGGAATACTTGACGATCACGTTGCGGAATGCCGTGAGGTAGGTGGCATAGCTGACAGCGCTGATGACGCACAGTACGTCGCCCGCCACGCTCGACGTGCCGCCCGTGCCGTGCCTGCTGACGAGGATCAGCAGCAGCGCCCCGCCGCAGCCGAGCAGTACGCCGCCCGCCTTGAGCCAGGTGATCGGCTCGCGCAGGAACAGCGTCGCCAGCACCATGGTGAGTACGGGGACGATGGTGGCGATGATCGAGGTGTCGATGGGCGAGGTGAGCGAAAGGCCCCAGAGGAAAAGCATCTGGTTGAGCTGGATGCCGAACACCGAGGCGAACAGCAGCAGCACGATGTCGCGCGGGGCAACTTTCTCCCTGGGCAGGAAGAGCGATACCGTCCAGAACAACAGGCAGGCGCCCAGCATACGGTATACGCTCAGTGCGAACGGATTGACTCCCTGCGGGTGCGTTTCCGACCAGAGTACGCTTTTGCCGATCGGTGCGTTGAGGCCCCAGATGATATTCGCGACCCAAAGGGCCGCATGCCCTTTCAGTTTTCCGTCCATACGCTTGCGGGATTGACGCGGCAAATATAGGTAAAATTTGGTGTAATAATTGCCCGGATGGATCTTTGTGAGTAAAACGCGCTATAATCTCGACCTGGTATTTGCCAACATCTTTTTCGGGGCGAACTTTTCATTCTATGTCTCGCTCACGCGCAATTACCTCGATTTCCAGCAGATATTCATGTTGCAGGTGCTTTCGGGCGCGATTTTCTTCATCCCGTTCGCCCTTTTTTCGAAGCAGTCTTTCCGCATCCGGTGGCGCGACGCGGGCAACATACTGGTCGTCACCATGCTAATTGTCTACGGTTGGATGTACATGCTGCTCTGGGGATCCTCCTACACCTCGCCCATCGACGCCTCGATCATTTCGACGCTCGGCCCGGCCGTGACGCTGATCATGGATCACATCATGCACCCGCACAAATATATCAAGGCGCGGGTCGTGGGTGTCGTCTGTGCGTTGGCGGGGGCTGCGGTGCTGCTCTTCGACCACGGCTTCGTGCTCACGCACGGCAGCCGCGCCTACGGCAATGCGCTGGTGCTCGTCGCGGTGGTGGCGATCGCCATCAATACGGTCATTATCAAGCCCCAGCTCGAACGGCTGGGAACGCTGGTCGTGATGGGGTGGTATTACATCGTCGGACTGGCCGTGACAGCGCCGTTCTTCTGGAAATACGTCGACCATACGCAATTCCTGCGCCTGCCGTTGCAGGCACAGGCCGAACTGGCCTACATCCTGATCCTGGGGACGGTGTTGCCGATGTACCTGCTCTACCGGGGCACCGAGAAACTGACTTCGGTGCATACGGCCCTGTACCGCTATATCCAGCCCGTCATCGCCGGCATCCTGGCCATCGTTCGCGGGCAGGCGGTGTTCGATGCCGCCAATATCGTGGCGCTGGCCTTCATCTTCGCGGGGGTCGTCCTGGTGGTGATCGGGTATAAATACTATGTCCGCCACGGGCTCCCGCCCGTGGGGCACGACGGGCGGCTGCGCGCTTAGTCCGCGAGCAGCCTCGTGCGCCATGCCTCGGGCACGGGCATGCTCAACTGCCTGGCGAAGTCGAAGGCGACCATCACCGAACGGCTCTCGCTGCGCACCCGGCCGTCGACGACGAGCTGCTGGAACAGCGTGAGGCTTTTGTTGCCGATCTTCTCGCAGGTCGTGGTGACGCGCACCCGGTCGTGGAGGCGGATCTGCCCCATGTAGGAGGTCGACGTCGAAACGGTGATGATGCGCAGGTCGCCCAGCAGCACTTCGTCGCCGAGCACCTGCTCGTAGTATTCCATCTTCCCCACGTCGAAATACATCTGCTGCGAGACGTTGTTGACGTGTTGGAACGGGTCTACGTCCGAAAACCGTTTCTGGATCTCTGTTTCGAGTACCTTTGCCATTTGTCGTTATTCGCGGATGATTTTCACTTCGCCGCCCTCGCCGAAGGCGATGATCGCCGAAGCCTTTTTCGTGGGCTTGCCTTCGAAACGGGGGTTGACGACGAAATCGACACCGTCGACCACCTCGCGCGACACCCCGGCGAGCCCTGCGGGCGTCGCTTCGCCCGAAATGTTGGCCGAGGTCGAAACGATCGGCCTGCCCAGCCCGCGGAGCATCCGCTGGCAGAAGGCGTGGTCGGGGATGCGCACGCCCAGTGTCCCTTCCTCGGGAATCAGGTTCCCGGCAACGCCCACGGCACCCGGGAGGATCGCCGTCAGGGGGCTGGTCGCCAGTTCCATCACCTCGAAGGCGATGCCCGGTGCCCGGTTGACGTAGCGCACGACCATGTCGGCCGAGGCGCACAGCACGAGCATCGACTTCTTGTTTTCGCTCCGCTTGAGTTTGTAGATGCGTTCCACGGCCTCGGCGTTGGTCGCGTCGCAGCCCAGTCCCCAGACCGTATCGGTCGGGTAGAGGATGAGCCCGCCCTCTTTGAGCACGCGGACGGCCTCGTCGGCCTCGCGCTGCAATTCGTTGTTGTTCTGCATGTCGGTTATTTTGCGGGCAGTATTTCGATCCAGTAGTCGTCGGGGTCGTTGATGAAGTAGAGCCCCATCTCGTGGTTTTCGTAGCAGATGCAGCCCAGCGCACGGTGGTATTCGCGCACGGCGTCGTAGTCGCCCGCCACGCGCATGCACAGGTGGCTCTCGTTCTCCCCCAGTTCGTAGGCCCCGGTGTGGTCGCGCAGCCAGGTCAGTTCGAGTCGGAATCCCGTCTGCCCGTCGCCCAGATAGGCCAGTACGAAACTCCCGTCGGCAGCCTCCTTGCGGCCGGTCTCTTTCAGCCCCAGGGCCTTGCCGTAAAACTCCAGGCTCTTCGCGAGGTCGGTGACGTTGATGTTGAAATGGTCGAATCGGCTCTTGATTTCCATGGTTCCCAAATTTTGTACGCTGCAAAATTACACAATTATCGTGAAATCCGCATACGCCCCGCGTATATATAAATTTTATCTATAATTCTTATTTTTTAATGCTTAATTTTATACCTTTGCACCACGAATAAAATAATAACGAAAAATTCATATGGGAAGAGCATTTGAGTATCGCAAGGCGCGTAAACTGAAGCGCTGGGGACACATGGCCCGCGTGTTTACCAAGATCGGTAAGGAAATCGAGATCGCCGTCAAGGCCGGGGGCCCCGATCCTTCGGGCAATACCCGCCTGCGTATCCTGATGCAGAACGCCAAGGCCGAGAACATGCCCAAGGAGAACGTCGAGCGTGCCATCAAGCGTGCCACCGAGAAGGACGCCGCCGATTACAAGGAGGTGATCTACGAAGGCTACGGCTCGCACGGCATCGCCTTCCTCGTGGAGACTGCGACCGACAATACCAACCGCACGGTGGCCAACGTCCGCATGTATTTCAACAAGTGCGGCGGTACGCTGGGCAACAGCGGCAGCGTGGCTTTCATGTTCGACCATAAATGCGTCTTCAAGTTCCATGCGGCCGAAGGTGCCGACATGGAGGAGCTGGAGCTCGAAATGATCGACCTGGGTGTCGACGAGTTCTATCCCGAGGAGGACGGTGTGACGGTATACGCTCCCTACGAATCCTTCGGGGCGATCCAGAAATGGCTCGACGACAAGGGCTACGAAATCGTGTCGGGCGAGTCGGTCTACCTGCCGACCGACACCAAGGAGCTCGATGCCGAAGGGCGCGAGTCGATCGAGAAACTCGTCGAGAAGCTCGAAGAGGACGACGACGTGACCAACGTATACCATAATATGAAAGAGGTGGACGAGGAGTAGCCGCCGTTTCATGCCCGATATCTTTTCGCCCCGGAAGCCTGTTTTTCCGGGGCGGATTTTTTTTCGCCGCCGCTTTATTTCCTACCTTTACGCACGGGGAGGCCATAAACGGGCTCCCGGAATGAGATGGAACACAGGATCGGTATGGATTTGCACATCCACTCCGCTTACAGCAGCGACGGCGAAATCCCTGTCGCGGGTATTGCGGAGCGGTGTGCGGCTTCGGGGACGGCGATATTCTCGCTGACGGATCACAATTGCGTGCGGGGGCTGGACGAAGCCGCCGGGTGCGCGTCGAAGGCTGGGCTGGGATTTGTGCCCGGCATCGAGGTCGATTGCAATTTCGAAGGCACCGACCTGCACCTGCTGGGATACGGCATCGACTGGCGTTCCCGGGATTTCGCGTCGTTGGAGGAGGACGTTGCGGCGAAGGTCACGGAGGCATTCGGGGAGACGATCCGCCGGCTCCGCAAGCTGGGGTTTGCGGTCGACGGGGCGGCGGTGCTTGCGGCTGCGGGCGGGAAGCTGCCCACGCTGGAACTGGTCGCCGAAGTGATGCTGTCGGATGCGGCGTACGACACGCCGTTGCTGGCTCCCTACCGCGAAGGCGGAGCGCGGGGCGATATGCCCTACATCAACTTTTACCTGGATTACGGGGCGCAGGGGCGGCCTGCGTTCGTGCCTGTCGATTTCATGGATTACCGGGATGCCGTCGCCGTGATCCGGGACAACGGCGGCGTGCCTGTGGTGGCACATCCCGGGCTCAATTTCCGGGGCAGGGAGCGTGTCGCCGAGAGGTTGCTCGACTTCGGGGCCGAGGGGCTGGAGGTCTTCAATAACTACCACGATACAACGCAGATCGGCTATTTCGCCCCGCTGGTTCAGCGGCGCGGTGCGCTTATGACGTGCGGAAGCGATTTCCACGGCAAGACCAAGCCGTTGATTGGCATCGGGCAGTTCAGGTTCGACGACCGGTTCGAATCTTACCTCCGGGCATCCGCCGCCCGGCTTCCGGTGCTTCCGTAAAGTGGCGGCAGCCCCTCCTTTCGTGGCTGTGCTGCGGTTCCGCCACGCCCCGGTGTCATTTGCGGTTCCGGCCTCCGGTGCCATTCCCCCGGCTCCACTCCCCGATTCATCCCCCGATTCCATCCCCGGTTCCGTCGGCTGCGGTCGGTCGGCGCGGCATGTCTGCCCCCCCCCATATGCAACTTGCTACCGGCCGTATTAGTGCCTGTATCACTCCCCGATGCGGACGAACTCCCGGCCGTCGGTCAGGCATTGCGGACAGAACGGGTCGCAATATTCCGCTGCATAGATATTCCCGCAGACGGGGCATATCCGGTAGCCGGCTTCATGCCCGGTCTCGCCTGTGGCAATATACCTCGCCATCAATGCCCTATGGCGGACATCCCCCGCCTTTGACCAGATCAGCACCCGGGCCGCATAGCGGTTGCCTGCGGCGAGTGCCCGGTCGATCTCCCCGGCGTGCAGTGCGTCGGGCGTGCGGCGTTCGTAGTCGATGCTCCGTTGCAGGTTCTGGTCGGTCGTGCCGCGGAAAACCGTGACCTTCTCCGGCGGGGTGTAGCGGCCGCCGAGCCGCACGATCGCGTTGGCGCAGTTGTATTCATGGAGGCGAGCCGAGAAGGCCATCGCCCGGAACAGCTGTTCCGCGCCGGGCCGCTGTTCCGCCCGGGCGGTCTCTGCGAAATGGTCGTACTGCTTCGATTTGATGTGTTTTTGGCGACAGCAGGCGTCCAGGTCGGCCAGCGTCTCCGTCCATTGCCGGCGATGCGGTGCCCGCTGCCCGCGCAGTGCCGCGAAGTATATCCAGACGAGGATGCCTGTCGATACCACGAACAGCAGCAGAATCAATAACGGACGTACTTTCATAATTTTACGGTGGGGGTGATACCCGTACCGGGCTGATTGCCCGGGTGCATTTTTTATGCCATACCGTTCCTGCGTGCCCTCCCGTCCGGTTTCCGGGGCAAAATAAAATGCGGAACCCCGAAAGGTTCGGTATTTGTAGGTAAAGAGAAGTGCAGGAAAGAGTAAATATCTTGTTTACAGGTGTTTAATTCTCTGTTCTGCATCTGTTCCGAGCAATAAAAAAGCAGAATCGGGCAGGTTTGACGGTGAGTTGTGTTACTTATCCGTTACCTGCCCGAAATACTTTGATTTGCATCAAAACATTCGTTTTCAGTTCGTTGCATCGAATTACCGCATACCAAATAACTTGACTTAACGTTTAACAAATCCTCAAAGTTCAGGTTATTATGCAACGCAGCACTTTCAAAGTCCTTTTCTATGTGAAGAGGCAGTCCGAGAAATCGGGTCAGGTTCCCGTTATGGGCCGCATCACAATCAACGGTACGATGTCGCAGTTCAGCTGCAAACTCTCAGTTCGTTCTTCTCTCTGGGACGCCAAGGCTAACAAGGCTGCCGGCAAAAGTCTCGAAGCCCAGCGCATCAACGAAAAACTGGAAAATATCAAAACCAATATCGGCAAGCAGTACCAACGTCTCTGCGACCGTGATTCATACGTTACGGCCGAAAAGGTCCGCAACGCTTTCCTCGGTATGGGTGACGACTGCCGCCTGCTGTTGCAGACCTTCGACGAATACCTTGCAGATTTCCGCAAGCGCGTGGGCAAAGACCGCGCTTATTCCAGTTATGAGGACTACTGCAAACGCCGCCGCCGTCTTGCCTCCTTCCTCGAATACGAATATCATGTCAAGGATATTGCGTTCAAAGAACTGAAGCGGGAGTTTATCGAAAAGTTTGTGGTCTACCTCTCCTCAGTACAAGGGATGCGTTCCGGGACGATCCATTCTACGCTCAAAAAACTGAAGCTGATGACCTATACGGCGTATAAGAACGGCTGGATTGCCGCCGATCCTTTCGCAGGTTTCTACGTGAGGCCGGAGTACTCGGAACGGCGTTACCTCTCGGCTTCGGAATTGCAGGCCGTCATGGACGTCCGACTGCCCAATTACCGGACGGGCATCAACCGGGATGCCTTCGTCTTCTGTGCCTTTACAGGCCTGAGCCATGCGGACGTGGTGAAACTTACCCACGCAGATATTTATACGGACGATAACGGGGATCGGTGGATTATCGACAGGCGCCAGAAAACGGGTACGCAGTTCCGGGTCAAACTGCTTCCCGTCGCCGCAATGCTCTACGACCGTTATAAGGACATGCATCTCTCGGGAGACCGGGTCTTCCCGCTCAAAGGCACCTATAATACGTTGAACATGTCATTACGGCATGTTGCCAGACACGCCGGTCTGTCGTTCAACCCCACGATCCACCTCGCGCGGCATACCTTCGCCACGA
>NZ_FR893445.1:0-11917 GCF_000435435.1 Alistipes sp. CAG:29
CTTCGTCCCAATTTTAACGGGACACTAATGGCATTTCTAAATATTACTTATGTCGCGCGGCACACTCATGCGACGATGATGCTGACTTTAGGCGCAGATTTATATACGGTCAGTAAATTGCTTGGGCATAAGAATATTGCGACCACTCAAATTTACGCCAAAATCGTCGATAAGAAGAAAGAGGAGGCGATCGGGCTGATTCCAAATCTGACAGATTAAACTTGTATATGTAACGTGCGGATATGGATTCGCACGTTTTTTCATCCGTTTTTGTATCTTTATAGACGGATTAAATCATAAAGACTATGGACGGCTTGGAACTTAAAACGAAATTCGATGGGTTGCAGGAACTTTTCAATCGCTGTATCAATCATGCTTTTCGGGTGCTGACGGATCGTATAACGGCGAAATCCGCCTACCTCGACTGCGAGCAGATGCGGGAGTTGGAAAAGCTGGAATACATCCGTACTGCCGACGAGCTGGCGCAGTTGTATCTGCGTTATTCCGTACTGTCCAACATCCGGAATTTCTACTCCGATCCTGCGTTCCTCTGGAACAGCACTCTCTTCGAGGAGTTGAACTCCGGTGAAAAGAAAAAATACCTTGCGTTTTCGGTCGTGTCATTCGACTACTCCCGCTATGAGCAGGCTAATACGGTTTACGATGCAGAGTTGCCCTATTTCTCTGCGGTTGTGAAAGCCGTCGTTTTGGAGCGTTATGCCGCTTACCTGCAAGACCGGAAATCGAAAGTAGCCGCGCAAAAGGAGCCGAAAGAGGTTGTGATGACCACGAAAGCCGTACTGCCTATCGCGGAAACGGATAATCCGTTCGATTCGACTTTGAACGACGAGCAGATCGCGTTTCTGGTCGAGGGCATCAACGATGTTAAGATGTTCAACGTGCCGCTGACGCCCGATGACCTGACAGCGATCTTTGCGGGCAAGCCCCATGCAATCGTGCGGTCGAATAACAACCGCCTTGTCGCTTTCTTTTTTGCCGGATTGAGCGACCGGGGTTTGATAACCCCGAACTGGCAATCCGTGATCGCCAACTACAAACTCTTTCTCTCCAAAGACCGAAGCCGTGATAAATACATCAATCAAAGTGATTTATCAACTGCAACCAACTATATCCGCGATATAGGTGCAGAGGGAAAATACGCAACCATCGAAAGGTATCTCAAGCAAGTGAAAAAACTTTGAGAATAGGTTGATCCCTCAAAGATAGGTTAATCCGCTATCAAGTTTCGCAGCCCTACATTTGCCCCCGTAACTGTTACAAGCACACGGAGGGTCGACACTCCATTTGTTTAATTTTAATCTTCTGAATATATGGAGAAAAGTATTGAAATGCGGGTTGCGGAACTCGAAAATCTGGTTTTACATTCCAAAAACGTACTCAGCTTCGAGGAGGCGAGCCGTTTTCTGAATCTTTCTAAAAGCTACCTGTATAAACTGACATCGGGCAACCTGATCCCTCACTATAAGCCGCAGGGGAAGATGCTCTATTTCGAGAAAACGGAATTGGAGGCATGGTTGCGTCAGAATCCCATAAGGACACAGGCGCAGACGGAGGCGGAAGCGCAGAAATATGTTCTCGCACGTCCTGCGAGGAAGTAACGATGGAAGCGCAGCACAAAGTTCTGGCGGAACCGACCGGTTCATGGCGCGATGCCCGGTTGCTTGTGACGGACGTATTCGAGGCTCCGCCCGTGATCCTGCGCGTGGGCGATTCGATTGTGGGGACGCTGGGTAATTTCAGCGCATCGACCGGAAAGGCGAAGAGCAAAAAGACGTTCAACGTTTGCGCGATCGTGGCGGCAGCTATGACGGGCAGCACGGTGTTGAACTATTCGGCCTCTTTGCCGCCGGAGAAGCGGCGCATCCTCTACGTCGATACGGAGCAGAGCCGCTTCCATTGCAAACGGGTGTTGTGCCGGATTCTGCGGCTGGCGGGATTGCCCGCCGATACGCATCCGCCGCTGTTGGAGTTCTTGTGCCTGCGTGGTTATGCAACCAAAGATCGGCTGAAGAAGATCGAGGAGGCTATCTATGAAATCGACGACCTCGGACTGGTCGTGATCGACGGCATCCGCGATCTGGTGCACGACATCAACAGCCCCGGCGAATCGACCGACCTTATTACGAAGCTGATGCAATGGACGGACGAGCGTAAAATCCATATCCATACCGTCCTGCACCTGAATAAGAGCGACGACAATACGCGCGGGCATCTGGGAACGGAGTTGAACAACAAAGCCGAAACCGTGCTGCAAATCACCAAAGACGATTTCGACCGGGATACAAGTTCCGTCACGGCCATGCACATCCGGGATCGGGACTTTGAGCCGTTCGCTTTTCGGATCAACGCCGATGCGTTGCCGGAATTGGTCGAGGACTACCAACCCCGACCGGCGACAGCAACCAAGAGTTTCGATTATGCCGAAGTAAGCGAGGCCAAGCACCGCGAGGCGTTGCAACTTCTGTTTTCCGAAGCTGACCGGGTTTCTTATTCATCGCTTATTGGGAAGCTCCAAAACAGCTATGCCGCCATCGGCCATTCGTTCGGTATCAACAAGGCGAAGCAACTGAAAGTCTTTCTGGAGAACAAGCGGATGATCCTCAAAGAGGAGAAATTCTACCGCTATAATCCCGATTTCCACTATTGACCCTTTCGGGCGGTTTAGTCCGGGACGGGGGTATATATTATTAAACCATTCTAAACCGGTACGGCGGGTTAAACCCCGAACCGTACTGATTAAATCGAGTGAAAAGAAAAAGATTATGGACGCAAAAACAATCAATAAGTTTCCGATAAGGAAATACCTTGCCGGACGGGGCATCCATCCGGCAAAAGACAGAGGTTATTACGGGTTGTATCACTCTCCGTTGCGGGAGGATCGCAATCCGAGTATGAAAGTGGATTATGACAAAAATCTGTGGATCGACTATGGTGCAGGCGAGGGCGGGACACTGATCGACCTCGTGATGCGCATGGAACGGTGCGATGTAGGGACGGCCATGCGGCTGTTGGAGCAACAGATCGGTGGCGCAACTACTTTCTCTTTTCAAGGGGATTGTCCGGCATTACCGGAACGTATACCCTCGATTATTGTCGAAGACGTGCTGCCGCTGGAAATTCCAGCGTTGCTCTCTTATCTCATGGGGCGAGGTATCGACCTCGATACGGTGCGGTTGCATTGCTCGGAGTTGCATTATCGTGTGGCGGATAAGCCCTATTTCGCCGTCGGATTCCGCAACGATACTGGAGGATGGGAACTGCGCAACCGCTATTTCAAGGGCTGTACGTCGAAGGCTCCGTCGACCCGAAACGGCGGTTATCCGACATGCCTCGTATTCGAGGGTTTTGTAGACTTCTTGTCGTACCTGACGCTCAAACGCGCCCCGAATCCTCCGCACAATATTGTCGTGCTGAACTCCGTGACGAACCTCTCGAAAGCCGCGCCATTCATCGCCTCGCACGAGCAGGTCTATGCCTACCTCGACAACGACGATGCTGGGCGTAAGGCGACCGCCGGACTGAAACCGGTTTGCCGGAATCTGTCCGACCAATCCGTTCACTATCGTCCGCATAACGATCTGAACGATTACCTGCGAAGTCGCTGGCCCGTGAAAGAACACAAACGGTCGCGCGGTCGCAAGTTATAACGTCGCCCGGATTGTCGCCGGCACAGTCACCCACAGATCGGCCGCTCCGCGCCTGCGGCTTTTCCTCACGAAAAAGCCATAACCTATTAGGGCTTTTTCCGAGCCGCATCACTTCGTGCTGCTGAAAAAGCCCCAATAGGCCAAAGGGGACTCCCCTTTGGAAACCCCTTGCGACCGTTCCGGCCGCCGACCGCGTGTGCGGTCGAAGATCCGACGACCACAATTATCAACCGTTAAAACTACCGCAGAATATGGGATATGCTGTATTGCATTTGGATAAAGCACCGGGCAATGAAGTAAGGATGACCGCGCATATCGAGCGGACGCAGATGCCTTCGAATGCCATACCGTCGCTTACCTACCGGAACGAAGAACTGGTCGAATTTCCGGAGGGCGTGGCCGACCGCACGGAAGCGATCAACTACCGCCTCGACCATGCGGGTTTGACCCGCAAGATCGGAACGAACCAAGTCCGCGCCATCCGCATCATGCTGACCGGATCGCACGACGATATGAAACGGATTGCCGCCGAAGGACGGATCAAGGAGTGGTGCGCCGATAATCTCGATTGGCTCCGAAAAACCTACGGCGAAGATAATGTCGTGTCAGCCGTATTGCATCTGGACGAATCGACCCCGCATATTCATGCATCCGTCGTGCCGATTGTGACGGGTGAGCGGCGCAAAGTCCGTGAAAAGAAAACCGACGAGCCGGGCAAACGAAAATACCGCAAGAAATCAACTGCGCGACCTCGCCTGTGCGTCGACGACCTGATGACACGCGTCAAGCTCAAGGGGTATCAGGATAGCTATGCCAAAGCAATGGCGAAATACGGATTGCAACGCGGTATCGACGGTTCGGAAGCCCGGCATGTCACCACCCAAGAGTTCTACCGCAACGCCATCGCCCAACAACAGGGGTTGCAGGACAATATCGGTGAATTGCTCCGTATCGAGGCGGAGAAACGGGAAACCATTGAACGTGCTTCCAAACAAGAGCAGGTAACCCGCGATGTACTGACCAAAACCGAAGCCGAGTTAAAAGCGGTGAAAGGAGAACTGAAAACCGAGCGACTGAAGAACTCTGCCGCCGAGGTCGGCACGACCATCATCGACGGTATCGGAGCAATGATAGGCACGTCGAAAGTCAAGCGGCAGGAGCAAGAAATCGACCGACTGCAACACGAGGTAGCCGCACGGGACGAGAGCATCGAATCCCTGCAAAAGAAGATAACGACCATGCAGAGCGATCACAGTCGAGAATTGACGACTATGCAGGCACGGCATGCGACAGAATTGACAAACAAGGAAAAACAACATGAAAAAGAATTGTCCGTCCTGCAAACGATTGTCTGCAAAGCGTTGACATGGTTTCCTCATTTCCGCGAAATGTTGCGTATGGATGACTTATGCCGCAAGGTTGGATTCAGTGAGGAAAAGATTGAAATTCTTATCGGCGGCAAGCAACTCGAATACAGCGGGGAACTTTATTCTGGTGAGCACAGACGAAAATTTGCAGCGGAACGGGTTGTAGCGCAGATTACGCCTGATTCTACAGACAATCAAAAACTACAACTTAAGATAGACCGAATCCCTATTGCCGACTGGTTCAAAGGACGATTCGATAAGCTGCAACACTTCGTCCGACATGAGCAGCAAACAAGGCGTTCCAAAGGTTTTAAACTATAAATTATATCAAGTCCCGATAAACTCAGTTATCGGAACTTAATCGTTATTTCCGATCTTTGCCGATTGCTTTATCTATGGTCTTTTTTAGCTTGTCCAAACTGTAATCGTCATTATCGTCCAACATAAACCGTCCTTTAACCATTTCCAAGTTTTCATCTACGATTATCAATATATCGCTGATCTGTTGGACGCCAAGACCGTTTGCGCACCGGAATCTATGGTATATGTTCCATCCGCAGAACTGATGCTCAATCACCGCTTTTGCAGAATCTCGGATTTCGTTTATTTTAGTCTTGACCTCTTCGTCTAATTCTTTGAGCTGGTTGGCGTAATCATCCATTTCTTCTTTCGCTTGGCGATATTGTTCTCTGGAATAGGCATCTCTTGAATCACTCCAAATGGCTGCCGATGATTTGGCATGCTTGTATTGCCATTGGAGTCCTTCTTTTTTCTCGTCTGCATTTAATTCGATCAAATCGTGAGCGGCTCTGACTACATCAAAATCCGTATAAACAGAGGTGTATGCACTATCTACCTGTGTTTCGATAGGCTCATAGCTATCCACATTATAGAGAATTTTAATCATTTCCGATTTGGCAATCTCTGCGGCCTTTTCTTCCTTTGTTTGTGTACAACTAAACAAAAGAGGGGAAATAATTAAGACAAAGTAAATCTGTTTCATTGTCATAGTTTGCTTTATTTATGTTATCTGTAATAATAATTGATGTGAACTTTCTCATGTCCGTCTTTTTCATAAGTATATACGTCATTAATGACAACCTCACCACGACGATACAGTTCGTATATTTCAGGGAAATTTGTTTTTATTAATTCAATTCGTTCACTATAATCTCGAATATGAGTTTTCTTTATTACGCTGCAAGAGGAGAAGATAGTAATGACTGAAAATAAAAGAATTAATCTTTTCATAACAATTTTTGTATTAGTCATCCTTCAGCTTCCACAAGGATATATTAATAACACGAAGCGTGGAACTGCAATGCCACGTCTTAACTTGAAGGTCGTAGGAAACCCGTAGATGCAGATGTAGTGATAGCAGCCCACGCTAACGCGTGAGAACCACTATGCCACCCTTGCATCTAACTGAAAATTTCCTACGTTTTCAAGTTACAAGATGAGCATAACGCTTCTTTTTCAATATGTCTGGAACGAGCGACCTCTATCCGATTACAAATGTAGCTAAATATTCTTGAATTTTGAGAAATATGTGAGTTTGTGTCGTTTTTTTATGGATACTTGATTCAAAATCATTAATTTTGATACCAGTACTTTGGTGTTTGCATAAAATATTAAGTAGATCATTCGATAAAACATTTGGATATGGCAGGCATAGGTAGAATATTAGATTGCAATCAATTGGTTGGAGAAAGAACGACCAGTCAGATTTTGGAGACGTGGAAAGATGGAATATTCTTAAAAAAAGAAGATATAACCAGAAACAGTAAAGGATTGCGGTCGCCTCAAATCGGTGCTATCTATGCAACACTATCACATTGGGAGATCTCGGCAGATCCAGCGACCGTTGTGATGCCTACTGGAACAGGTAAAACTGAGGTTATGTTATCGTTGTTAATAGCTGCGTCTTGTTACAAGACAATGATTGTCGTTCCTACGGATGCATTACGTACACAAATATCCAATAAAGTGGCATCGTTGGGACTGCTTGGCGACCCTCAATTCGGCTTAATCAAAGAAACCGTCTTGAAACCAATTGTTGGAGTAATGTCACATCGTCCATGTTCTGCAGAAGAAGCCATTGCTTTTATGGAGCAGTGCAATGTTGTGGTTACGACAATTAGCATCATTGGTAGTTTATCTAAACCTATACAAGTGGCAATCGCAAACCAATGTTCTCATTTGTTTGTGGATGAAGCACATCACACCCCAGCAAGATCATGGTCGGTTGTAAAAAATTCTTTTAAAAACACCAAGGTTCTCCAGTTTACTGCAACGCCATTTCGAAATGACGACAAACCTATAGGAGGTAAAATAATATTCAATTATCCTTTACGAAAAGCGCAAGATGAAGGATATTTCAAGCCAATAAATTATATTCCGATTATTGAGTGGAATTCCAAGCAATCCGATCAAATAATAGCAAACAAAGCTATCGAACAATTAAGATTGGATATCGAAAATGGATATGACCATGTCCTCATGGCAAGAGTGAATAGTATTGCAAGAGCCGAGATTATTCAAAAAATCTATGCTGATTCGTTCCCGGAATATAATCCATTGTCTATACACTCAAAATTATCTACAAGGTCTATATCGGAGATAAAGGAAAAAATAATAACTGGAGAATGTAAGATCATTGTATGCGTTGATATGTTTGGGGAAGGCTTCGATATGCCGAAACTGAAAATTGCAGCTTTCCATGATATCAAAAAAAGTTTGCCCACAACTTTGCAATTAATTGGACGATTTACAAGAACAAGTATGGATGATTCTTTAGGATGTGCCTCAATAATTGTGAATATAGCAGATATTGATGCACAAAAAGAAATCGAGCACCTATATGCATCCGATGCTGATTGGAATCGGTTATTACCTTATTTAAGCGAAGGAAGAATTGATAATCAAATTTCATTGCGAGAATTTATACAAGGATTTGAGAAGTTTCCGGAAGAATTACCAATCCAAAACCTTTTACCCGCTTTGAGTGCTGTCATCTATAAGATTAATGAACAAGAATGGCATCCTGAAAGATATGCCAAAGGGCTAACAGCTATAGAGCAATATGAAAAAATTTATTACGACACCAATCAGCAGGGAAACACAATTGTAATAGTTGCAGGTAAAAAAGATAAGGTTGCTTTCGGAAAAATTGAAGACTTATTCGAAATGCACTGGACTCTCTATATCATATATCGTAATGTCCGACAAAAGTTATTATTTATTAATTGCTCGGATAATGGTTCTCTTTTCGAAGATTTAGCCAAAGCGGTTACAGACGAAACAGCAAATATAGTGGATGCAACGAGTATATTTAGATGTCTGGGGTATATTAATCGTATAAAAGTAACCAATGTAGGCTTAAAAGACGCATTAAATACCCTCCGAAGTTTTACAATGTATGCAGGTTCAGATATTGAAAAGGCATTAACTGAAGCTCAACAGAAAAATAAAATAAAGTCGAACATCTTTGTTACTGGCTATGAAAATGGCGAGGAAACATCGGTTGGATGTTCATATAGAGGACGAGTGTGGTCTCGAAGAATAAACAATATAAATGAATTTACGAAATGGTGTGATTCAATCGGTGCGAAAATTTTAAATTCATCTATCAATGATGAAATGGTTATGCAACATGCAACGAAATATGTCTCTGTCGATGCCATACCGAACAAACGTGCAATTTCTATTGAATGGCCAGAAAATATAATCGGTGAATTTGAAAAAAATATCTATATAGGAACAAATGAAAAAAATATGAAACCTTTGATTTGTATAGATATTTTACTTTCAGAAAATCAGGCAAATGGAGCTTTAAATTTTATCGTTAGAAGCGATGCCTTTGAATCCCATTATACCTATAAAGTTATAGATGGAAATGTATCAATAGATAATGTTTCAACACCTCTTTGCATTAACATAGGGCGTAGTACCTTATCATTATCTGAATTCCTATGTAAAGACCGCTATTTCCCTACTGTCCGGTTTGTTGATGGAACTACTTTACAAGGCCAATATATGGCCGAATATAGAAATGAGGATGTATTATTTGATCGAGAAAAAATTCAAGTTTGGGATTGGGTAGGTGTAAATATTAAAAATGAATCACAAGGTAATGAGAAAGATAATACGAGTATTCAATATTGTGTGATAAAGAAACTTAAAGAACAAAATTTCGACATAATATTCGATGATGACAATGCAGGGGAAATAGCGGATGTTATCGCGATCAAAGTTGATGATGTTAATAAAAAAGTCAAAGTGGAATTGTTCCATTTGAAATTTTCTCAAGAAGATCGTCCCGGGGCTCGAATCAACGATTTATATGCTGTTAATGGGCAAGCACAAAAATGTGTAAGCTGGCTTCATACCAAACCAGAGCATATTCTCGGACGAATGTTAAAACGAGGAGCTTCAGGACCTAAAAACAGATATGAATTAGGAACACAAGAACAACTTTCAATAATTAGAGAGAAAGTAAAAAGTTTGTATGAAGTTGAATATATAGTTAATATAGTTCAGCCCGGATTATCGAAAGCCGCGGCTTCAATAGAACAATTAAAATTACTTAGTCTTACCGAAGTGTTTTTATGGGAAACAAGAATGATTGAGTTGGGGGTTATCGCAAGTGCATAAAATTTTCGAGTATTGAAATTATTTGGTCAGCTTATATGATTGATGTTAATGATTTTAAACAAGAGGTCGAGTGTATCTATAAAGACGAAAAATACTCCGTTCGGGATAATGGAGCTATTTTCCGGCATCCTCGTGATGGCAAGCGACCTCGTAAATATGATAACTTTTGGACTTTCGGTAAGGCCAATGATAAACATGGATACATGGAGATTGCGTCCGTTCGTGTTCATATTATCGTTGCTACGGCCTTTCATGGCACGAAACCGACGAAAGAATATGTCGTCGATCATATAGACACGAATCGCCGCAATAATCGCCCGAATAATCTTCGATGGGTTACTCGACTGGAGAACGCACTCGAAAACCCGATTACCCGGAAACGTATCATAATGCGGTGCGGTAGTATCGAAGCGTTTTTGGCCAATCCGTCTCTGTTGCGAGAAAACGATGTTACCCCCGATTTCAGTTGGATGAGAACCGTTACGGATGCCGAAGCTCAAGTCAGCAAAGAGCGATTATTGGCATGGGCCGAAAGCGACAAGCAAGCATCCGGAGGTGCTTTGGGCGAATGGGTATATGGTCGGCAACCGATTTCACAAAATGACGGTCGGTTGTCGAGTGCAGACGAAATAGATAAGCTGCAATCCGATTCTCTAAATGGTTGGGGGCAAATTCAAACTCTTGCAAATGAACGTCCCGTTGAGCAGGAACATAGAAAGCGGAATATTATGCTATCGTTAACACCCGGAGCAGCCCAAGAAATCTATTTTTATAATGATAAGCCCAATGAATACCCATGTACCCCGCAGGAATACAACGGTGATCCTTTAACTGCTTATGCAGCCAATCTGACCGAAAACGCTGTATTTTGGCGTAATAACAATGGAGATCGGGAGTATGTGGTTGCCAAGTATGGATTCTCGGAAGATCGAAATTCTCTATTTATAATGACTAAATCCGCATACGTGTGGCGAGATCAAGATGACGGAGACTCGATTGCTGTCCCCATAACAAACCTCAGTAAAGACGAGTTCAGCGAGGATGAATTGAACTATCAGCTCGGAGAGGTTGTGTACGAAGATAATTTATTCGTACATAAAAGGGTAGAAACCGGCTTTATGCCCAAAGAGTATTTGGAGGAGATATTCGACGAGTGTATTGGCAAGAAGAAGAAAAAGATTGACGAGAATTAGAATATTTCGGACGACCAATTTTATCCATATTTTTGTTGCTATTTTGTTACCCGTCGCAAAGTGTGTATCGCTTTACTTGTTAATATACAGATAAATACAAGTGTGAGTAAATAATTTCTGGCAGAACTTCGTGAACTCGTATCAGATTTACCGCCATGACCGGCGGGAAGAGCAGGCGTAACCGGGAAACTCGGGCCGGGAGGATACGTATGGATTTTGTCGGCAGGTATCGCCTGTCGGGTTTTGCCGCACGCCCGGCTGCGGGCGCGGCTATTTCCGGAAGATGAAGTAGACCGCCAGTATCAGGCAGAGGAAACCTGCGAGGTGGTTCCAGCGCAGGGAGTCCGACTTCATGAAAACCAGCGCGAACAGCGTGAAGACCGAGAGCGAGACCACTTCCTGGATGACTTTCAGCTCCCAGATCGAGAACGGCCCGCCGAACTGCGACGACCCGATGCGGTTGGCCGGAACCTGGAAGCAGTATTCGAACAGGGCGATGCCCCAGCTGAGCAGTACGATAGCCAGCATGCCGAAGCGTTCGAGCTTGGATTTGAATGCGATGTGGCCGTACCAGGCGAGCGTCATGAAGGCGTTCGATATGATGAGCAGGGCGACGGTGGCGATTCCTTTGAACATAGGCCGTAGGGGATTAAAACCGCGCAAAAGTATCAATTTTTTCCGTATGATATGCGCGCCCCGCAAAAAAAAGCCATCCGCGACGTTTTTTTATCGGGATGGCGGTAGGGTATCGGGTGTACGGTGCGTTTGGGTAAGGCCTGCGGCAGGTAGCGTCCGTATGCCTTGCGATCGGCGATGCTGCCGATCCGCCGCGGCCCGATCGTTGCCGGGCTGGGGTGGCGCGGAACCCGTCGATGACGACTGCCGGGCGCCGGGGCGGAGGAGCCGCGGAAATTGCGGACGGCCTGTCCGGCTTCTGTGCCCGGGTTATTTCAGCAAAGCGTCGAGGTCGGTGATGTCGCGGAAATCGTCGATGACCCTGTCCGCATCGGTCTGCGCCAGCGCTGCGCGGTCGAGC
>NZ_FR893446.1:0-905 GCF_000435435.1 Alistipes sp. CAG:29
TACTTGCCATCGACCTCGGCAGGCTCTGCGGAGAATCGAGCGACACTCCCGCAATCGAATCACTTGCAGGCGTCGAACATTTCAGAAATCTCAAACAGCTCATATGCAACGGACATGCGCTGACCGAACTCGATTTGTCCAAAAATACGGAGTTGAATATACTGAAATGCAAAGATAACCAGCTAACGACACTCGATCTGTCCGAAAATACCGCATTGCTTACATTAAACTGCGGTCGGAATCCGATAAAGACGCTTGACCTGACGGAAAATAGAGCATTGAGCATGCTGGTCTGCGACTACAATCAATTGACCGCATTCGATCTCTCCCAAAATACAGCCCTGACGCAATTGTTCTGCGGGCACAATCAATTGACTGCGCTCGATCTATCCGAAAATACGATGCTTACCGACTTGTGGTGCGATTACAATCGATTGACGGAACTCGATCTTTCCAAAAATACGGAGTTGACCGATTTGTCCTGCGGTTGGAATCCGATAACAGCACTCGATCTCTCCGAAAATACAAAGTTAACTTATTTGAATTGCCTCAACAATCAATTGACCGCGCTCGATCTCTCCGAAAATGCAGCGCTGACCGAATTATACTGCGGCTACAATCGATTGACTGCGCTCGATCTCTCCGAAAATACGGAGTTGATTCGCTTGGGCTGCTCCGACAATCCATTGATCCGGCTCAATTTATCCGATCTCGCCAAATTAGAGGCAGTATCTTTCGATTACGAGAACCATGAAATACAGGTAATTACTAACAGCCAGACGGCCTTCGTGAGCGACCTGACACGTTACATGCAATCCATCGAGGCCGAAAAGCAGAAAAAATACCGACAGCAAGAGGAATAAACTGCAATATGAAACTGCATATCTTAGTAATCCCATGAAACG
>NZ_FR893447.1:0-2303 GCF_000435435.1 Alistipes sp. CAG:29
CCCATTAACCGGTGTGAGGGGTTGACAATAGGACTTGTTCACAACCCGATCCCGCATCTTCTGCATATCGTTGAAATTGCGCGAAATATTCTGAACAAGCTCGATATAGTTATCGGCTCGCACTCTATTATCGTCTATCCACTCGTAATAGTAAGGTTTTATCGACACACAGTTTTTATGCTCGAATAAGGTGTTGAGCAATGTGCGATCCGAATTGCCGCAGGAGTGTCCCATGATATATATTTGGTATGGGGCGGAGTCGATAAACCGAAGCAACCGACGGTAGTTGTCCGTTTCCAGATAACGGATCGATTTGATATTCGTCAGATAGCTGTTATCGTTCAAATTCGAAATCGTCTTATAATCCTCATCCATTTCATCCCCATAGCCGAAAATGATGGGATTCCTATCGTTATCCAACTCCCCGTGAATATGGTTTATTTTGAAGTCGGAGTCTTTGTCAATATATAAGTCTGCGGTTCGTGTATAATTGAAATTCAGGAACAATATCTGGTCGGGAAGAAGATAATAATCCGGAATATCGGTTGGCGTAGTTTCAACATTGGTTATATGATTTGATAATAAATTATTTGTTACTTTTTTATAATACTCTATATCGGATTCCATATCTCTAAATGAATATCCGTATTTGCGGGAAAAAATACATCTTTCAGTATTCTCCTTGTTTTCCGCTTTTTCCCACCTCTCATCCACAAATTGCAAAAATGCCTCTTTCCCTTCATTGGAAATATCTCTGGCTTTGAAAGGTTCGTAGATAGTTGTACGAATGCAATCCTTTATCAATTCCGGCTTGATTTGATTTTGGAGTGCAAATTTCAAATAACCGGTTAAATATCCTTTTATTAAATCCAACTCTTCGTTGAGTTGAACCGGATCGGTATATTCGCATCTATCTTGTTTGAAAATATTCTTCAGCCATGCATAATATTCACTCTCAATATCTACCCAATTTCTTAATTCAATAGACTGATTTATTGCCTCGAAAAACCGACTTTCATATTTTAGAGGCAAACTATTGAAGAAATTATTATACTCTTCAATTTGCTGTTGCTGCTGCCAGCCACGTTGGAATCGGAACATCGAATTATCCAAAATCCAGCTAAAATGTTCCAGTTTCTTGATATCGTCCGGATTATCTATTTTAATACAGCATAATCCGTCTGTTGGATCACTTGTATCTTCCAATAATCTGCGTCTTTGAAAAATCCAATATCCTTGAATAAAGTCTTTGTAACTCGTCGGCAGTCCGTGCGCTAAATCGAACCCGTTTCCGATCAATATAATTCTGTTCATCATCTGCTTATCATTTAGAGTAGTCCATAACAAAGATAACTATTTATCCTGCTGTGAGCAAAGAGCGAAAATGATTTTTTCTTACGCCGACCCGTCCAGCAAGATAGCCGCTGCATGCGACACGCCAAGGTCTTCGCCTTGTCTTTGTCGCCCGCAGCGGCTATTCGGCTCTTGCTGTCCGGGCGTTCCGGGCAGTCTGAAATTTTATTCTCTATGACACTGCTCACAAAACAGATCATCTCGAAATTCGAGAAACATCCTATCCACTCACAGGATGGGAAAGGAATGGATGCCGAAGTCCTCGTCAAGTATTTCAACCCCTGCGGCTCGGGCACATGGCTCATCACCGAAGCCGAACGCGAAGGCGACGACTGGTGCCTGTTCGGTTATTGTCATATCCACGAATGGGAGTGGGGCTACCTGATGCTCTCCGAACTGGCATCCCTTCGTCTGCCGTTCGGACTTACCATCGAACGCGACATTTACACGGCCAAGAAATACGTCCGGGATTTTCTACCACAGGATGAATGACGGCAAAGGCCTCGGAATTTTACTGCCCCTTGCCGATAACAGAATCATTACACAAAAAGGACTATAAATATGGCAACATTCGAAGAAAGAGCCGAACGGCTGAAGAAAGAGTTGGACGAAGCTACAAACAGCGACCAACGTCGAAATCTGTCCCGCGAATACGAACTTACCTTGCGCCTGCTGCGCATCATCCGGGGAGAGGTCTTTACGCTCGACGACATCAATAAATGCCGCATGGAGATCATGCGGCAACATCCCGGATACGAACGTCCCATAACGGCCGAATCGGGAATCCTGCTGGCTGCGGAGGCAATCCGCAAATCCTTCGGACGAAAATACTATCTGCCGCTTTACAAATATCCGATCCTCATTGATTTCGGAAAACCTGACGAGCAGATATGCGTGATCCATCCGAGCAACTTTATTATCTATACATCCAAAAAAGAAGGGGAAGAGTG
>NZ_FR893448.1:0-537 GCF_000435435.1 Alistipes sp. CAG:29
TCCTTACGCATGAAAGTCCGCAGATGGTCGATGGATTTATAGTAGCGGTTCCATGTACCGTGGCAGCGGTCGATGCCGACACGTTTCTTGAGGTCGGCAGTAAACTTCTCGAACGCTTCGAGAAGCAGCCGGTATTTCTCGCCGAAGCCGAGATAGGCATTCTTGACCTTTTCGGCCGTAACGTATGACTCCCGGTCGCAGATATCCTGATAGTGCTTGCCGATCTGGGTGCGGATGTTGTCCAGATGACGGTTGATGCGATCCGCTTCGAGACTGCGGCCTTTGGCGCGGCCGCCGCTGACCTCCCAAAGCGTTTCCGGGACGGAGAGCTTCGCGCTGAACTGGGCGATGCTACCGTTGACCGTGATGCGACCCATGACAGGGACGACTTTCTGATCTTTGTCTTTGTTCCTTTTAAGGTAGAACAGAACCTTGAACGTGCTGCGCATAAACTCTGCTTTTTAGGGTGGCAAAAATAATTTCAGCAGAGTCGTATGTCAAGATGAATAACGATGCAAGAAACTGAAAATCACGTTT